>CALEMD010000130.1 GCA_937902945.1 uncultured Erysipelotrichaceae bacterium
GAGAAGAAAAACCAATGTCCGGAACATTCTCTTGACATCGGCCATTACATAACAGATTTGCGACGGGCATATGCTTATCCAGCATTTCCTGATAGCGGTCACGGACTGACATGGGCATTTTTCCCTGGCACATCCAGCCGCCAGCCACCGTGCAGCTTTGATCAAGGCTTTGTTCGATTCCTTTGAGAATATTGTCAAAGTACGCTTGGCTCTGTCCAAAACCGGCAGTTCCGAATAAGAATACTTCCTTATTCTTGATACCCTTAAGAAAATCTTTTGTCTTTTTGTCACAGGTGCCTTTATCAGTCCAGAAGCCAACATAGATGCGTTCTGCTTTCAGTGCAGCCTTGTCTGGTTCGCCATAATACACACAGTCTTCCTCTGACAGTTTTTCCTTCAGTGCCTGAGCCAGCATCTCCGTATTGCCTGTCTGTGAACTGTAAACAATTGCATATTTCATACTTTGTCCTTTGTGTCCTTATCCAGGACTTTCTTCAGATACTGTCCAGTATAGCTTTCTTTCACTGCCGCAATCTGTTCTGGGGTTCCCTCAGCCACAATACTGCCGCCCCTGTCGCCGCCTTCCGGTCCCAGATCTATAATCCAGTCTGCCGATTTGATGACATCCAGGTTATGTTCAATGACCAGCACTGTATCTCCATTATCTACGATTCTCTGCAGTACTGCGATCAGTCTTTTCACGTCTTCACTATGCAGACCGGTTGTCGGTTCATCCAGTATATATATGGTTTTCCCAGTAGGTTTCTTCTGCAGTTCGGAAGCCAGCTTGACACGCTGTGCTTCGCCGCCTGACAGAGTTGTAGATGACTGTCCAAGCTTTACATAGCCAAGACCCACATCAGCCAGTGTCTGCAGACGAGAACGGATTCTGCTGTTGGCATTGAAGAAGACCAATGCTTCCTCAATGGTCATTTCCAGCACATCATAGATATTCTTGCCTTTGAATGTGCATTGCAGTGTTTCTTCATTGTATCTTCTGCCATGGCACACTTCGCATGGAACATAGACATCCGGCAGAAAGTTCATAGAGATGCAGCGTACACCGTCACCCTGACACGCTTCGCATCTGCCGCCTTTGACATTGAACGAGAAGCGTCCTTTGTCATAGCCGCGCAGCTTTGCTTCCGGTGTTTTAGCAAACACATTGCGTATTTCATCAAACATTCCAGTATATGTTGCCGGGTTTGACCGTGGGGTTCTGCCTATTGGACTCTGGTCTATCTCAACCAGCTTATCAATGTTCTCAAGGCCTTTGATCTTCTTGTGAAGACCAGGCTTAATGCGAACTCTGCCTAAATTCTTCTGTACTGCTTTGCACAGTACTTCATCTACTAAAGAACTCTTGCCGCTTCCGGATACTCCCGTTACAACAATCAGTTCTGACAGAGGAAACTTCACATTGATATTCTTAAGATTGTTAGCCTGTGCGCCAACCACCTCTAAGTACTTGCCGCTGCCTTTTCTTCTGACTGCCGGCACATCAATTCTGCGCTTGCCGGATAGATACTGCCCAGTAATGGATGCACTGACTTCCATGACTTCCTGCGGTGTGCCTGCCGCAACCACTTCACCGCCATGTATGCCGGCACCCGGTCCAATATCCACCAGATAGTCAGCCGCAAGCATAGTGTCTTCATCGTGTTCAACCACAATCAATGTGTTTCCCAGATCTCTCATATTCTTCAGAGTCTGTATCAGTTTGTCATTGTCTCTCTGATGAAGTCCAATACTCGGTTCATCCAGTACATAGAGAACTCCAGACAGTCTTGAACCGATCTGGGTGGCCAGACGGATACGCTGTGCTTCTCCGCCTGAAAGTGTTCCTGCAAGTCTATCCAGAGTCAGATATTCAAGTCCGACATCTTTCAGAAATGTCAGCCGATTGCGTATCTCTTTAATCACAAGATCTGCGATCTGTGCCTGTGATACACCAAGTTTCAGCGTATCAAGCCACTCAAGTGCTTTCAATACGGACATCTGTGTAAACTCATTGATGTTCTTATCCTGAACAAGGACGCTCAATGCAGTTTCATTCAATCTCTTGCCATGGCATTTCGGGCATTCTGATTCCACCATGAAAGAGTGATACCAATCCCGTGACATGCTGGAACTTGTCTCTGCATAGCGGCGTTCAATCATTGTCTTAACGCCTTCAATGTAATCAGATCTGGTGTAGTGATTGCCGGAGCCGCTCGTGATGGAGTAATGTATCTCTCTGTCACTTCCATATAGAATGATCTGTCTCTGCTTATCAGTGAGCTGTCTGATCGGTTTATCAAGATTGATCTTGTATGCCTTGCACAGCGTCGCAAATGTCTGCCACTCAATGTTTTCTGTATCAACGATATTCTTATAGTAGCGTATGCCGCCCTGTCTAATAGACAGAGAATCATCCGGAATCAGGATATCCACATCCACTTCTTCTGTAAATCCAAGGCCATGGCATACATCGCAAGCTCCTAACGGCGCATTGAAAGAGAACAGTCTCGGTTCCAGCTTCGGTACAGCAAAACCGCATATTTTGCATGCATAGTTGCTTGAATACAGTTCTTCCTTTTCGCCGCAGGCAACTACCGCCATGCCATCCGCAAGATTCAGCGCTGTTTCTAGAGAATCATGAAGTCGGCTTCTTGAATCTGCTTTCAGGATCAGTCTGTCAATAACAACATCAATATCATGCTTGCAGTTCTTCTCAAGTTCGATATCCTCATCAAGCATTTTCGTTTCACCATCAACCCGCACACGGATATACCCATCCTTCTGCAGTTTGGCAAAGGTGTCCTTAAAGGTTCCCTTCTTGTTTCTGATGATCGGGGACATGATGATCAGCTTGGATGCTTCCGGCATCTTCATGATCTCGTTGCACATCTCTTCAATTGTCTGTCCGGTAATAGGAATATGATGTGTCGGGCAGTAAGGAATTCCAACTCTTGCATATAAAAGACGTAAGTAATCATAGATCTCGGTTACTGTTCCGACAGTCGAGCGCGGATTGTTCGAGGTTGTTTTCTGATCAATGGATATGGCCGGAGAAAGGCCTTCAATCAGATCAACATTCGGCTTATCCACTCCGCCTAAGAACTGTCTGGCATATGCGCTCAGTGATTCAACATATCTTCTCTGTCCTTCAGCATAGATCGTATCAAAAGCCAGACTTGTCTTTCCTGATCCTGACAGTCCGGTAAATACAATCAGTTTGTTTCGCGGCAGATCAAGAGAGATATTCTTCAGATTATTCTCTTTTGCGCCACGTATAATAATTTTATTCTGTTCCATATTTACTCTTTCTTCTTTGCCTGTGCACTTAGGTCATTGATCAATTCCCATGCCTGCCGCGGGGACAGATCATCAGAATTGACTGAGCGCAATGTATCGCCAATCTGATCCATGACTGGATCTTTCTTTTCCATTTCCACCAGCTGGTAGCTCTGCTGTACAACTCTGCGCTTGCTTTCCAGCTGCTTCTGCAGATCCTTTGCACGATCAAGAACGGATTCCGGCAGTCCTGCCAGACGCGCCACATTGATACCATAGGAACGATCTGCACGTCCTTCTTTGATCTTATAAAGGAACGTAACCTTATCCTGTTCTTCCTTTACTGCCACATGGATGTTTCTTACACAGTCAATGCTTTCTTCTAGTGAAGTCAGCTCATGGTAGTGCGTTGAAAACAGTGTCTTTGCATGAATGCAGGATGCAATGTATTCAATCATTGCCTGTGCCAGTGCCATGCCATCATATGTAGAAGTGCCTCTGCCAATCTCATCAAACAGAATCAATGAACGTGATGTAGCTTCACTCAGTGCCCGATTTGCTTCATTCATCTCTACCATGAATGTCGACTGTCCGCTGAGTATATCATCACTTGCGCCTATGCGGGTAAAGATCTGATCAAACAGCGGCATGGTGCATTTCTTAGCCGGCACAAAGCATCCCATCTGCGCCATGATGACAATCAGTGCCGCCTGACGCATATAGGTTGATTTGCCGCCCATATTAGGACCAGTAATGATCAATATGGATGTATTCTTATCCATCTTCAGACTGTTCGCCACATATTTCTGGTCTTTCATGCGTTCATCCAGTATCGGATGTCTTCCATTCTCAATATCCAGTTCATCTTCGCTGAACTCAGGCCTGATGTATCCATATCTGCTTGATGTTTCCGCCAAAGCTGACAGTACATCCAGTTCTGCCAGTACTGTACTCAGCTTCTGAAGCTGTGAAAGATGCTTCCGTATCTTCTCCAGCAGTTCCGCAAACAGCTGTTTCTCGATAGCTGACGCATGTTCCTGCGCATGCAGAATTGCATTTTCTTTTTCTTTTAGATCCTGTGATACAAATCTCTCACAGTTTGTAAGCGTCTGTTTGCGCACGTATCCCCACTCATCCTGGACCTGTGCCGCAGCCGCTTTGGATATTTCAATATAATAGCCGAATACTCTGTTGTACCCAATTTTCAGCGTCTTGATTCCTGTCTTCTCCCGCTCTTTTGATTCCATGGAAGCAATCCATTCACGGCCGCTGTTCTGAATGCTGCGAGCTTCATCAAGCTCCTTATTATATCCATCTTTAAACATGCCTCCATCTGTTATATAGACAGGAGGATTTTCTACAAATGCATCTTTCAATTGATCTCTGAGTTCTGCTAGAGGATCTGTATTGCTGGATTCAGAAAATACTGGATCTTCAATCTGCGCAAGAATTGTCGGAACAGCTTCAAGCGTCTTTGACAGCCGCTGGCAGTCAATGGCATTCGCATTATTCATCGCACATCGGGCAATCAGTCTCTGCAGATCATAAATACTGCCTAGACCATCCCTCATAGCCTGCCTTTTCATAAACTCTTTCATCAGATAATCAACCTGATCCTGACGTCTTAGCACAGACTCTTCTTTCACCAGCGGTTTCTCAATCCATTTCTTTAAAAGACGGCTGCCCATTGCAGATTTGCAGCAGTCAAGAAAAGTCCACAGTGTTTCATTGCTTCCCTGCGTATGCAGAGGAACAATCAGTTCAAGGTTCTGCTGAGTCGCATAATCCATGCTCAGTACATCTTCAGGCTGTTCAATCTGCACGACTGACAGATGTGCAAGCATATGCTTCTGTGTTGCCTCTAGATAATTCAGCATCATGCCATAGGCCTGACGATCGCTTTCTCTTGTCAGTTTCTCAGCTAGAGGCAGGTATTCTTCTTTGATATCCTCTGCTTCACAGTAGGAAATGACTACCTGCAGCTGACGCAGACGCTTGATAACACGATCGCTGAAATTCTCGTGCATGACCACTTCACGGACATTGTTCTTCATGATTGCCTGGTATAAAAGAGTTTCTTTGTGTGCTATGTCCAGCACAAAGTTCTCCCCAGTGCTTGCTTCCGCAATTGCCAGTGAATAGCCATATCCGCTGTCAATCAGCGATGCCAGATATACACTGCTTTTTTCATCTGTGATCTCATCTGTAATTGTGCCTGGCGTTATCACTCGGATGACATCTCTTTGCACTAGGCCTACTGCTTCTTTAGGATCCTGTGTCTGTTCAACGATTGCCACCTTATAACCGCGGTTGACCAATCTCTGCAGATAGCCTGAAACTGCATGATGCGGAACTCCGCACATCGGCACTTTATCAGAGATTGGTCAACTTTATCAGTGACACCCGCATTTTTCCCAGTCAGAACCAAATCCAGTTCTCTAGAAGCTGTCTTTGCATCATCAAAAAACATTTCATAGAAATCTCCAATCCGGTAGAAAACCAAAGTATCCGGATACTGTTCTTTGACTTTTAGGTACTGTTGCATCATCGGTGTGTATGTTTCAGCCATGTGTCCATCCTTTTTTTGCTTCCATATTATAGCAGATAGACTGCCTGCAGAAAAACAGAACTATTTGCCATAATTTACGTGCAAAATTACATTTCAAAAGATATAAAGACATATAAAGAGATATAAAACTTTAGCAAACCTATAAAGAGATATAAAAATATAGGTCAATAATACTCATTATGATTCCCTGATGACTGCTTATACTTTATTATTCCCGCAAGCCGCTATCGCATAGCTTTTACAAAAAAGGCAGCCTTAATAGCCGCCTTTCAATATTGTTTTTGATGCGCTCTGCTCTGTATCCTTGGTGGTCTCTGTTACAACTGTATCGTATGTTACTCCCTCTTCCAGCTTTTCATCAAGTACTGCTTCAACATCGGTTATCTTACCTTTGAAGTATTCGTAGTTGTTGAAGTTTCCATTGCTGACAAGTCCGTTTGTTCCTCCGAAGTAATCATAGGCAAGTTCGTCATCGATAACAAACTCGAGCATGCTGCCCCCACCTTCTACTGAACATCCATTCGGCACATGCGATGCAGATTTGGAATCCACCTTTACAACCGGAATAACGATGCCTGTATCAAGAACAACATAGTATCTTGATCCGATCTCTCCAAACTGCCAGCCCATTGCCACACCGATGAATCCATCTTCATCTATAAGCAGACCTGTCGTTTCATCAACTGTCATCTTCTCATGGATGTACTTGTACTGGGCACTGCCCGTGCTTGTAATCAGCGAATAGTCTTCATATGTCTTAGTGCTTGAAGCACTGCAGGCTCCGATCGATTCAGATTTATATTCACGCTGGTAATTGCTGAGATCTGCAAGAGAAAACTCTTCGGAAGTGAATCCCGAAGCTGTCATCAGTATTGCAAATGCCATCACTGCTGCAGCTGTCTTTCTCATTGTATTCTCCAAAATATTACCCGTTTAATGTAACACAGAATCTATTTCCTGCGCAAATTTGTGAATGAATACGCAGTTATTATCAAATTATTTCCCGGGATTATTTAACGTTTCTTACAGAATCACGCATGCATTTGTTAATTCCCTTGCGAACCATTGTGCTAGCGGCTCCATATCCAATGGAATAACCCGCCTTGGTTTCATAGACTCTGATGGACCCCATCTGTCTGAGTCTGTTTACATCTATTTTATTTGGATCGTATACACTGACTGTCAGCCGAGTGATGCTGGAATGCGTCATCTTGACATTCTCAATGCCGCCGACCGCTTTAATTGTCCCCTTGATCAGACGATCTGCATCTCCGGTATTGAAAAGATCCAATGCCAGATGATTGAAGTAGAATCTCGTAAAGAAGAAATAGATAAAGAATGATACAGCTCCAACCGCAGCCACAGTACCCAAAGTGCGATAGAAAGAAGAATTCCCCATATAGGAAATGAACTCCATCAATGTTCCCGGCAAAGCGGTCAGAACATTTGTACTTGCATTGTTATATCCCAGATACACCTGCATAGATTGGAATACTCCATATAGAACACCTGTATATGCAAGATGGAACAGGAACAGAATCGGGCATAGCAGCACAAGCATGATTTCTAGCGGCAGCAGTGTACCTGTCAGAAGAGAAACAATTGTAGCCGCAATAAACAGAAGTCTAGTGCGTCTTCTTTCAAATTTATCTGTCTGCATGGAATAGATAGCCCATATCATTCCTGGAACTGCAAACATATTCAGCACATAATATGGTGTGATAAAACGTCCAGCCATGCCATTTAGGTTTGAAAGCGAGAGCTGCTGTGTCCAGATGCTGACATCTCCAACAACACTGCCGCCAACCATGTTGATCCACGAGCCGCCGCTGCTTCCATACCAGAACGGTGTTCTTACCAGTGTGCTCAGATTGAATACAGAAAGGAATCTATCAAGCATTCCATATACTGCTAAGTTAATCGGATTGGTAGAGTCAGCTGCAATAAAATCAACAGCGACTGTTATCGCATCCACTGCATAAGGCCATATATAAGATGTGGCAAGTCCTGCAAGAATGCTTAGAATTACCGTCCGCAGAATGCAATATCCATCTTTTGATATAAACGCAAAGAAATCATATTCTGATTTCTGCCGAGAACGGCTGTAACTTGATAGAGTAATCAATGCAACTGCAGCTGTAGCCAAGAGGCCTGTCTGCAGAGGATAATGTGCAGAACCGCTGAGATAGGAAACAGAAGTTGATGTCAGATTGATTCCAAGAATAGAACTGTATGCTGTCGCAGGCAATGAAGCAGTGGTGAAATACATGGTAACAACCAAGAAAGAAACATACCCGGCAATTGCCGAAATGATGCTGACAGAACTGCCCGCTTTGCGCGAAACAATACGAAGCAGAAACATGAGAGGAAAATTGACAATCAGGAAATTGCCGATTTTCATCAGCGCTTCTCCTGATGCAAGTACATATACATTGGTAACACTATAAAAGCTGGATAATGCCGGATTGACTATAAGATTGCCAATGCCGAGCATGCAGATGCCAGCGAACAGAACTCCTAGTGGAAATCTCAATATTTCATACAGTGAATGCCAGTTGCGCATATTTACCCTCATCTAACTATGTATTGATTATTTTACCATTGAACACACTTCATCTCAAACGCAATCAGAACAAACTGTTCAGTCTTGAAAAATAGGAAACATTTCTTCCTCTATACATGCGCACTTTTTTCTTTGGACACATTTTAACCGCTATGCGCTGTTCACTTCCGATTGAATAAACATCGGCATCCACTCCCAGAAGTGCACCATCAAAATTCTGCGATACAAAGGTCACTTCTGTTTCAGCATTCATGATCAATGATGATCCTAAGGATCTGTATTCGCTATGGTGAATGCCTGCTATTTCCGACATCTGCAGTACATCAATGCCTTCCTGCACAACCGCTCCATTCAGCGAACGATTGTATGCTGTACTGCCAAGCTGCGTGCAGACAAGCATACCTGTACCTCGATACTCTTCAAACTTCTGTCCATTTAGGTAAATATCCATTCTCTGCGTACGGGCAGAATTCTCTATCCGCATCTCATTGATGCCATAATAGATATCTTTGCCTTTTTTTACTTCCAGCAGCGGATACTGCACTTCTCTGCCGCTGCCATCACAGTAATCTTTCATAAAGCGCTCTAAATCACAGTCACGATAGTCTGTATAGAACCCTAAAGTCCCTGTATGAATTCCATAAAAGCGCACATGCTCAAGTACATTCAGATACTGATGCACAGCATATATAAAGGTACCATCACCGCCAATAACAAACACCGTATCTGGATTCTCCTGGTCTTTGATGCGGCCGCTGTCTATCAGTCTTGTTTCAATCTGTTCACATAAAGACGCAGATACTTCATCAGGTCTTCTTACGATCGCAAACTTTTCCATATTCTGATCCTCGCTTCTTATTGTTTAATTGTATCATTCCAACTGCAATCCTGCATTTCTCTAATTATGTTATTTGCGGTACTGCATTATTGTTATTAGAAAATTGATCTTTGCCTATTGTCATATACCAATAAGTTATATTATAAGTAGACGAAGGTTAACATAGTCATCACCATCGCATATTTCTTATCTTATGTAACATTTGCTGTAAATATGTAGATACATTCTGCATGTTTTTTCATTTTGCTGATTTTTAGATACTTATTACGCAATCTTCACACAACCGAGGTGTCTACTCTGCTCTACTTAGGTATATAATTTAACTGTGTGAAAAACACGGGAGGAAAGTATGACATTAAAGAAAGTTTCTGCATTTCTTCTGGCAGCAGCAATGCTGACAGGCTGTTCATCCGGTTCATCCACTGCTTCAACAGGCGGCTCAGCCACAGCGGCAGCATCCGCAGCGGCAACTGAGGAAACGGCAAACGCTAAAGCAGCACCGGCTGCAACAGGAAACAAGACAATTGATGATCTGAAAATCGAGTTTGTTCCATCAAAAGATGCTGATGTTATCATCACTGGCACTGCCGGTCTTGATCAGCTCCTGATCGACGCTATGAAAACAGAAGGCTATGACATCGGAAAAGTTGATATCACAGTCGGTACTACTTATGAAGCTACAGGCGAAGCTCTGTCTGCTGGTTCAATCGATGTAGGATGGCTGCCAGGCGGAACATATGCTCACCCAGCTCACAAAATGCGGCAGCGTGGTGAATGTCTGCAGCACCCTGCGGTACCTGCGCGATCTCATTTCATTCAAAAAAATCGCGAAGATCGGCCCCGTCGGAGAGAACAAAATACCCATTCCCGCCATCGCGAGGGTATTCCTTAAAACCTCGATAAGCTTTTGCCGCATGATCGGGTTGGCAAACATCTTTGTAAAGTTGTTAAACCCGACAAATTCACAATCAAACAGGTTCAGTCCAGGCTTATAATTATAAAATGCGTATAAC
>CALEMD010000131.1 GCA_937902945.1 uncultured Erysipelotrichaceae bacterium
GAACCGTTATTCTGATTGCTGTTCTGTTTATCATTGCTGCACTGCTATTAGTTTCACTCGATGTCTACAAGCAGGCATTTGCGTCAATCGGCCGCTTCTTTGCGACAGATGATGATGAAGACGAGGACGAAGAAGAGGAAGAAGAACCTGAGGAAAATGCTGAAGATGAGGATGAGGAAGAACAGCCTCTTCAGAAAGCACAGCAGATGTCCTTCCTGAAACCGGATGGAACAGATAAGTCGGAAATGATCGGCCGCATCACTGCTGACCAGAGTCAGGGTACCGGTACCGCTTCAGCGAGCGGCAATTCTGCCGGAGCGATTGATATCCGGGCGGATGGACAGGCTGATATCAGTGATGATATGGTGCCTCAGAATGTCGGATCTTCAAGCAGTACATCTGATGATGGGGAAGTCCATGCCAATTTCATGACAGTCGATGATGATCTTCTGAAACCGCAGGCAGATGACAATGATGCTGAAGCGGATGACACAGAGGAAATCGAAGAAGATACAGAAGAAGAAACCGACGAACAGAAAACGACTGCTTCACCTGAAGCAGAACGGGCAAAGCGCAGAAAAGCGTATCGTCTGCCGAATAGAAATATGCTGGATCCGATACCGGTGAAACCAGCGAACAGTGTCAATGAAATAGCTGCAGAACAGAAGGGCACACGACTGATTAAAATTCTGAAGAATTTTGATATTGATGCCCAGCTTCTTGAAACGCATATCGGTCCGGCAGTTACAAAATTTGAAATAAGACCGGATGCCAATGTGAAAGTTTCCAAGATCAGCAGTCTTGTAGACAATATCAAGATGGAATTGGCAGCCAGGGATATACGTATTGAAGCACCGATTCCCGGACATAACGCGGTAGGTGTTGAAATACCGAATGTGGAAGCAACTCCAGTCAAGATGAAGGAGCTCATTGCGCAGATACCTCAAAAGGATAAAGATCAGCCGCTGCTGTTTGTGCTTGGCAAGGATCTGCTCGGCAACGTCATTACATGCCGCCTCGATAAGATGCCGCATCTGCTGATTGCCGGCGCCACCGGATCTGGAAAGTCTGTATGCATCAACTCAATCATCACTTCACTGCTTCTGAGAACAAAACCGGATGAAGTGAAGATGCTGCTGGTGGATCCTAAGAAAGTTGAATTTACTCCTTACCAGAAGATACCGCATCTGATCGGTCCTGTTATCAGCGATGCTGCGCAGGCCAGCAATGCATTGAAGGTTATCGTTCGGATCATGGAAGAGCGCTATGAAGTATTCTCACAGTGCGGTGTGCGCAATATTACTGTGTACAATCAGAAGGTCAAAGCTGATCCAACGGATGATAAACTGAAACCGATGCCTTATATTGTGGTCATCATTGATGAACTTGCAGATCTGATGTCTGTTGCCGGCAAAGAAGTTGAAACCAGTATTCAGCGCATTACGCAGCTTGCTAGAGCTGCCGGCATTCATTTGATCGTTGCTACGCAGCGTCCAAGTACAGACGTCATCACCGGCATCATAAAAGCGAATATTCCTTCGCGCATTGCGTTTGCAGTTTCCTCTGGTATTGATTCACGCACTATACTGGATCATATCGGTGCTGAAAGACTGCTGGGCAATGGCGATATGCTCTATATGCCAATCGGTGAAAATGCGCCGATCCGTGTGCAGGGTGTCTATGTTACAGATGATGAAGTGAAGCGTGTTACTGACTTTGTATCATCTGAAGCTTCACCGATGTACGATGATTCATTTGTCATGCTTGAAGGTGTAGACGGCAATGAATCGACCGGTGTAGTTACAGCTGCTGATGATCCTCTGTATCAGGAGATCAAAGACTATGTTATCGATGTGCAGAAAGCCAGCACATCTCTATTGCAGAGAAGATTTGGCATTGGCTACAATCGGGCTGCTAGAATGATTGATGCGCTTGAAGAAAAGGGTGTCATTGGACCGGCACAGGGTTCAAAGCCACGTGATGTATATATAAAGAAAGACTAGAAGTGAAGGAAACTTCACTTTTATTCCACTTGTTTCAGGAGGAAAAGAAACAATGCAGAATATGATACTGGCGCAGGACGCAGTCCTGCATATTCATCCGACGGATAAGTTCAAGGATGTGACATTATGTCTTGAATTGATGGATCCGCTGAAAAAAGAAGAACAGGCTGGAAGGATGGTACTTGCCTTCATGCTGCAGGATGTATGCCGCAGATATCCAACGAAGAAGGAAGCTGGCAAGGCACTGGATATGCTTTATGGCGCAGATATAACTGTGAACAGCGATGCTCGCGGCAACGCGTCTATCTTTGAAATCCGCATCACTGCTGCGGATAAGCGCTTCATAGAAGACAGCGATATACTGCAGAAGCAGTTTGAACTGATGCATGATTTTGTCTTCGACCCGAATATGAAAGATGGGCACTTTCAGAAAGCACTCTTTGAAGAATGCCGGTTGAAAGCGATCACTGCTGTCAGAATGAGCAATGATGATCCTAGTTCATATGCAGTGCAGCGGGCAGCCAAGGTATATGGTGAGACCATCGCCGCAAGATGTCTGCCTGATGAAAGTGATCTTGCTGCTCTGAAAGAAGAAGATGTTCTATTCCTTTACAGCAATATTCTGAGCGGTTCAGCTGCCGATCTGTTTGTGCTTGGTCATGTGGATCCTGATGAATGCATGGCATTGGCTGAAAAATATATTCCGCTTAAGGACCGTTTTGCAAAACACCAGCTGATCAATCCTTCTGATCGCTCAGTGCTGACTCGGAAAACCGAGGATAAGCAGATTACGCAGAGCTATCTTGTTAACATGTATGATACCGGTCATACCTATCTTGACAGTGAAATGCCTGCTATGATGCTTGGCAATGGAATTCTTGGAGCTTTGCCGACTTCATTCCTTTTTCAGGAAGTCAGAGAGAAAAGAAGCTTATGCTATGCCATATCTTCAGAGAATCTTGTATACGATGGAATTCTTAGAATTGCCACAGCAATGAATGCAGAAAATGTAGAACTGACACAGAAGCTGATTGAAGAACAGCTGCAGAAAATGAAAGATGGATCATTCAGCGATGAAATGATGGAAACATCAAGAAGAATGTATATCAATTCCTGGCGCTCCTCATTGGATCACGTCAAATCCATTCTATGGGATGATTACCGCGGCATTATACTGAATCAGGATGATGCTGTAGCAGACATGATTGAAAGATTCCAGAAGGTAACGCGTGAACAGATAGCACAGGCATTTTCTTCAATTCAGCTGAAGACATCCTATCTGCTCAGACAGGAGGATGCAGAATGAACAGAATACATAATGCAAAATATGATGAAACCTATTATGAAGAGATACTTGATAATGGATTGGATGTAATTGTATGGCATAAGCCTTCTTATACAACCTCGTCCTGCATATTTGCGACTCCATACGGGAGTCTTGATCTGGATCAGATAGATGAGAAGGGCAAGATCATTCACTTTCCTGCTGGCATTGCACATTTTCTTGAACATAAGCTTTTTGAATCAGATCATGGCGATGTTATGAGTGATTTTTCCAGCATGGGAGCAAATGTCAATGCTTTTACCAGCTACGCAGAAACAGTCTATTATTTCACTACTGCTTCCGAGATGATTGAAAAACCGCTGAATCTGCTTCTCGACTTTGTACAGGATCTTTCCATTACAGACGAATCTGTAGAGAAAGAAAAAGGAATTATTGATCAGGAACTGTCTATGTATCTGCAGATGCCGGATTCACGCATGCTGCTGGAAACACTGAAATCAATGTATCTGAATCATCCTCTGAAGAATGACATCGGCGGAACCGCGGAAACAGTCGAACAGATTACCAAGCCGCTTTTGGAAGAGTGCTATCGAGTCAACTATCATCCGGCAAATATGATGGCGGTCATTGTTACACCTCAGGATCCTGAAAAGATCATGGATATAGTGCGCAGAAATCAGGCTGCTAAAAAATTTGTCCCTGCTGACAAGGTAAAGAGACATGCAGAAGCGGAACCCATAACGGTTGTCAGAAAGCATTACGAGCAGAAGATGGATGTATCTGAAAGCAAAGCCTGCATCGGCATCAAGCTGCCGGTCATTCAGGAATCAGATGAAGACAGAGTAACAAGAGACTGGGCGCTGCATCTGACTCTTGATGCATATTTTTCTTCCGTCAATCCAGCCTATCAGACTTGGCTCGATCAGAAAAAGATTACTCCGTACTTTGGCTATGAAGAAGATATGGGCAGAGACTACAGTATGATGATGTTCTATGATGAAACAGAGAATCCGGAAGAGTTTGAAGCATTTATTATGAGCCAGATTGAAAACTGTCTGCATAAGAAGATGCGTGAAGATGATCTATTGCAGCTGAAGAACAGAGAGATCGGCAGCAATCTGCATATGTTCAATGTTCCCGAACAGATCAGCATTCATTTCTTCCGCGATCGTCAGAATGGCGTATCGCTGTTTAGAAACTTTGAAATACTGTCAAAGCTCGATGCTGAAACCTGCTGGAATCTCTTGAAGAATCTTGATTATTCCAATGAAACAATGACCGTCATTCACAGATAAGAAAATACAGAAGTGCAGGGATGCACTTCTGTATTGGTTCTGCTCAGAAAATCACACAGCAGCATCCATGCGCTGTGACAGGAAGGACACTTTTTCAGCTATGACTTCACAGTTGTAGAACTGACGTCCTTCCTTTTCAAATACATTTGACTGCATTCTTCCTTTAATGCCGATCAGATCGCCAGGCTTGCAAAGGCTTACGCACTCTTCAGCAATGCCTTTCCATAGGGTTACCTTGAACAGATCGCTGGACAGTGAGCCGTCATCATTGCGGAAACTGCGATCTGCTTCTACAACCATATGGGCGACTGAGGTTCCCTTGCTGGTGGTTCGGATCTCTGGAAGGTCCTTTACTTTTCCTACTAAAACACATTGATTGATCATACTTCCTCCTTTTTTCTGTGCCTGTATCATTGCAGAAAGATGGGGTGCAGACAAATGAACCAAACTGACTGCAAATAGAGTGAAAAGCAGATACTGCTGTGCGCATATTTGCTCTTTTGATCATTTCAGCTCAACAATGAAAGTTGATTGAAAACAGTATTGACATATGCATATCAGAATGTAAAATGTATAGCGTGCTACATAAAAACGGATAAAGCAGAGGTATGAAAATGGAACAGGACGATAGAAAAAATCAAATTGGCTATCTGATAAAGAAACTGCATATTCAGACAGAATGCACCATGGCTCATGCAGTGAAGGAAATGGGACTGACTCCTTCACAGACAATGGCAATTGGCTATCTGCGGCATCATACAGACCAGGAGATATCACCCATAGATCTGAGCCGCCACTTTGATATATCGCATCCGACAGTTGTCGGCATATTGAAACGACTGGAAGAAAAGAACTATATCACTTTGGAACGTTCAAAGACGGACAGCCGAAAAAAGATCATTGTGCTGACAGATAAAACGGATGATCTGGATCGGAAAATCAAAGAAACGCTTACGCATACAGAAGAAGTGCTGCGCAAAGGAATATCAATTGAAGATCAGGAAACTTTCAAGCGAACAGCCTGCATCATGATTGAGAATATGAAGA
>CALEMD010000132.1 GCA_937902945.1 uncultured Erysipelotrichaceae bacterium
CCTTCCGGTGCAGCAGTCTCCTGAACGTAGTAGTTATCTGTCTTGGATGTGCCGTCCCCAGCATATTCAATATGCCAGATGATTAAACCTGTGCCATCTGTCGTTGCTTTGCAATCATTGCCATTTACATCCTTAGCAATAGTACCGTCAGAATTGAACAGTGTGATTTCAGCGCCCTTCAGCAATTTCGCATTATCAGCTGCATCAGCTTTAACTGCAGAAACATAGTATGTTCTGCGGGCATCAATCGCCATGATGACCTGTGCTTTATCAGATGTTCCGGTCGCGGTGAATGCCTGATCTTTGCAGAGATCAAAGCCAAATGGTGCTTCCGTCTCGTGCAGGATATATGTTTCTCCGCCCTTTACATGTGATGAAATGTCAGTTGCTTTATCTGTGCTAACAAAGGAATAGATTTCAACCGGCTTGCCATCAACAAGTTTCAATATTGCATTGCCCTTTTCATCTACCGTTGCTTCGCAGATAGACATCTTTGCTCCTGCAACTGCCTTGTTATGATTATCGACCTTTTCTACAGATATATTGGTCAATGCATCCTTCATGGTAATTGTCGTAATGTCAGATGTCCCTGTATGTGGAATTGTGAATTCCATAGAAGTTGCTTTGTATACTCCTGCAACATATTCAGATTCTTCAAGGATATAGGAATGATCCGCAATTAATTTTCCTGCAAGATCAAATGGCTGATCAGTCGTGATACCGTTGTTTGGAAGTGTTACCGCTGTGTTTGTGGTTGTATCTGTAAGTTTTAAGGTGACTCCTTTGACGTAGGCACCATTATCATCGACCTTTGCAATCTGACAATGGATCAGATTATCAATCATGTTGACCTGATTGACAGTTCCGTCTTCATTGACCTTGAAATCAATCGATGATGAATAGTAATAGCCATCCGGTGCAATAGTTTCGGTCATGGTATAAGTCTTGCCTGCCGTCAATCCATTGATGACATAAGCCTTTTCTGTAGAAGTCCATGTGGCAACAACTGTTCCGGACTCATTGTCCGTAAGTTCAATCTTTGCACCTGGAAGTTCTTCAGATCCTGCAGCAGTCGTCTTAGTAAGCTGTGTGGACGTTTCCTTATTGGTAATATCATTGGTAACTTCAATGGTCTTAGTTGTGTTATCTTGCTGTGTGAATACAACAGGCGTTGTCTCAGTATTGAGAACCAATCCATCAATAGTAGCTGTTTCAACAAGTTCATAGCTGCCAAGCGGAATATTATCAAGCGAGAATGTTCCATCTGCATTCAGATTGAATGCACCTGTTTCATCATATGTTTCAGTTCCTGCAGTACCAGTCAATGTCTTGGCTACAGATCCTTTAGCAGTGATCACTGATCCATCTGCAGGATCAATGATGTCCTCAGTTGCTCTGAGTTCAAATTTGATACCAGAGAGATCTTCCGTATTTGCCAGGTTCAAATCTGCATTAGCTGCAGCTTCAACTGTCTTATTGACATTCAGCTTTCCAAGTACACGTTCATTGGATACTGTCTCATCCGTAAAGTTCTTGGTATAGTTTGTTTTCTTATCTGTCATTGAAATGCTGTTTGCACTCACATCAATGCCAAATGGCTGAATGGTTGTGTATCCTGCAGGTGTACTTGTCTCTACGACAATGTATTTTCCTGCTTGTACAGTAAGAGGTGTCAGTGCTTTAGCTAGATCTGCATCTGCTGCATCCGGTACAAAATAGAAGCCGTTAGAAGGATTTAAAGGATCAGTCGCATGTGTGACGTATGTTGAATAATCCTTGCGTCCTACAGTCATTGTAACCAGTCCATTCACAATCGCAGTATTTGTATCAATCTGCTGATTTACTGCCTTGTCTGAATCATCAAGAGAACCGTTGCTATTAGCATCATAGTACAACTGGAAGGCTGCAGAAGTCAGGGCAACATCTTTGCCTGTATTTGCATCCTTTTTAGTGAACTGGATCGAATATGTCTTCTTATCGTTGGTAGCGGTATAGTGCTGAATATCCTGGTCAGTTGGCTTGCCATCAACAAGCTTTCCGGTGACTTTGAAAGTTGCTTCATCATCCAACTGCTCGCTTTCTGGATTACCAGAGATCTGCTTGATCGTATAGGTTCCATAAACAAGCTTATTAGATGTAGCAGTGCCATCTGTTCCAGTCGTTAAAATTGCATACTCTCTTGCATTCAAAGATGATGTTCCATTCTTGATTGCATTATAGGCTGCAGTAAAATCTCCTGCATATTGATCCTTAATATTGCTTGTAAGGATTGCAGCGAATACTGCGCCTTCTTCAGGCTGATCATCCCATTCAGATCCAACCTGCTTGTTCCAATGCTTATAGATTGAGAATTGACCTGTAAGAAGTTCATCCGTAACGGTCAATGTCTGATCTTCAGTCGCCGATACAGCAAAAGAAATATCATCTGAAAGCTTGTATCCCTCTGGCGCAGCTGTTTCACGCAGAATATAGTTTGTGCCTTCAACCAGATTGGATACATCATATCCTTTAACATGATCAGTTAAAGTAAATGCATCAACAGCACCTGCTGCAGCTTCCTGTGCAGACAATGCGCCATCAGCGTTTGCATCTTTATAAACTGCAAACTTAGCACCATCCAAGGATGCATTGCCCCCAGCAGTATTGCCAGTTAAAATATCCTGTTTCTTAACAGTTACAATTGTATCAACAACTGTGATATTTACATTCTGACCTGCAGTTGCTGTAAATGGCTGATCAACCGCCTTTGTATATCCTGCAGGTGCCTTTGCCTCACGCAGAATATAGTTTGTACCTTCAACAAGATTGGACACATAGTGTGCCGTTCCATCAGTCGTCCATGAATCTAATACTGTTTGACCATTTGCTGATAATACCTGCATAGTAGAGCCAACAATAGGAGTGCCATCTGGTTCTGTTTTATTCACACTGATTCTTGTATCAACAACTGTGATAGTTACATTCTGACCTGCAGTAGGAGTAAATGTCTGGTCAACTGCTCTTGTATAACCTGCAGGTGCTTTTGTCTCACGCAGGATATAGCTTGTATCTTCAACAAGATTGGATACATAGTGTGCCGTTCCATCAGTCGTCCATGAATCTAATACTGTTTGACCATTTGCCGATAACACCTGCATAGTAGAGCCAACAACAGGAGTGCCTGTCGGATCAACCTTATTGACTGCTACACGATAGTTTTTCAGCGTGAATGTATATGGATTCTGTTCACTAGTTGGTGTAAAGTTAACCGGCTTGCATTTCACATAGCCTGCAGGTGCTTCAGTTTCTGTCACTGTATAAGTTGTGTCTGGTAGCAATGCGCCAATAGCATATGGCTGACCATTGGTTGTCCAAGATGCATTCTCGCCTGTAACAGGGGCAGGACTGATTGTAAGCTTTGCCCCTGAGACTACTGTTCCATTGCTATCTGTTTTGATGATAGATGTTGGAACGCCAATAGCATTTAATGTGATACTTCCAGTAGATAATGGTAGCGGATCTCCTGCCACCTCCATATGCTGAGCATCATCGGAGACACAGACAAATGGGCGAGTTCCAATTCTATTATAAGTTGATCCTTTAAAGGCTACGGAATGATCAAGATTAAGATCATCTTTTGTTAGCGTAATTGTAATTACATTTCCATTAACAACTGCATTTGAAAATGTATTTGACTTTACAATTCTGCTAGTAATTACTCCTGCGGTATCTGTAACTGTATAAGTCTTACCAACAATTCCAGAATCATAGGATGCATCTTTCCCAGATGTGCCAACTGAAGTACCATTCCAATCTTTGATAACAAAATTTGGAGTTCCTAGGCTTGCTTCATATGAAGCCACATCCGACATGATAGATGCAATCTGTTCATCAATAGTTGATGTAATATTCGTCATGGAAGCCAAATCGCCATATGTAGCTGTGGAATTTCCACCGGACATTACTTTGACAGCAGAATAATCTCCCAACTGTTCCCAAATAGCCTTCTGTGTTGCCGCATACCATGTAGAATCTCCTCTACCGATAGATCCATAGCCAAAATATGAGATCTCTGCAATCTTATCTTTTACTGAATCTGCAAGTGCTTTGTAATCTTCTATTGTAGAAGTAGAATATGCATCGGCATCTGTAGATACAAGCTGTGTTGGCTGAATGCAATATGCTGGTACGCCACCTACTGTAAGAATTTCAATTGGCGCACTGTTACCTGTAGCGAACTGACCAGCAGCGCCCCAAAACCACATTGATGCATATCCATCATTTGATACAGTCTCTGCTTGTACTGGTACTGTTGCGGTTGCTAATGATACTGTGAGTGCAAAGAGTAACTTTGCGCCTCGCTTTAATACGTTTTTCATAATGTTCTTTTATTAGAACCTTTCTCCCCAATAAATATCAGCAACAGGTTTTGAGGAATTATTCTGTTACTGCTAACTAAAAAATGCTAAGGTGGCAAAACCAATAGCACATTATTATTTTTGCTTTTCATTATTTCCTTTCTTTCGGGGCGCTGCGCCACCAGAGCATAAA
>CALEMD010000133.1 GCA_937902945.1 uncultured Erysipelotrichaceae bacterium
GACCAGGTCAGATCCTATGCGAAGATTACAATGACAGAAAAGGACATGAGATCTGTCCGTGATCGGATCAATGAGGATGCAAAAATTGCACCGCAGAGACAGGCTGAGCTGCATCATAAGCACTTGAGGAATGTTCTGATCTTTGTCCTGATCATCGCTGGCGGCATAGGAGCAGCATTTGCAGGACTGTTATTGACCGGCAGCTTGAATGCGTATCTGCAGCCACTGGATCTGACACTGACTGCAGACCAGGTAAATATCGAATATGGCAGCAGTTTCAGTCCAATGGAATATGTACAGTCTTATACGCAGGACAGTGCAGTCGAACTGATCCTGCCGGATCCGCTCGATACCAATGCACTGGGCAAAAAAGAATTGTTGTATAAATTGAAGAATTCCAAGAAGGTCATTACAAAAGAACTGGAAGTCAATATTATTGATGACAAGATACCGAAGCTGATCCTGAAGCAGAACGAAGTGAAGCTGACACGCACCGCGGATGACTTCCATGCATCAGACTATATAGAAGAAGCATCGGATAATGTCGATGGTAACCTCGAGGATAAAGTGACATATTCAGAATTGGATGTATCGAAAAATGAGCAGGTGATAACTTACAGTGTCAGCGACAGCAGCGGCAATACAGCAACTGCAGAACTGAAGGTCACGCTTGTAGATCCAGTCATTGCTTCACCTGTACCATCAGCAACTGCTCCAGGCGTGGATGGAACATCCACGAACAGCAGCTCTACAGATCCTGCACAGGGAAACACGGCCGTACCGTCACAGAACAAGGTGCCGAGCGGCACCAGGACAGGTGAGACAAAATATTACTGGTTCACAGATGGTTATGATATCGACAGTGCGTATAACGCATGCAAGGTCGACGGCAGTGCTTATGGGGCATATACCTGTGAGCCAATGATGGTCAATGGCCTGTATACAGGATATAAGCTCACATACAAATAAGAGGGAGAGAATATGAAAAGAAAATTAGCATTGTTATGGGGGAGTATTCTATGCTTCCTTTTTTCAATCATGCCAGTCAACGCTGGATTTGATACAGGGACAGCACAGAGCACGATCAATTCGTATCTGGATCCATTGCGGCAGTTCCTGCTTTGGTTCGTGCCAGTTGCATTTGTTGTATCTGCACTGATTTCTGGATCCAAATGGTTCTTCATGGATGAACAGGAGAGGGAACAGAAACCGATCACAAAGACGCTGACTAAGCTTGCAATTGCGGCTGTGGTCATCTGGTCCGTCCCAATTATCGCAACAATTCTTGGCTTGACAGCATAAGGCGGAACATATTCCAAATGGCATTATCATATGCTTGAAAAGCCTAAAAATGCACCATTTGGAAATCCTATTACCGAAAAATGAATTTTTTTCATTATTTGGTAGTATGTGTGTTATTATGTGCTCAGGGAGATATATAACATGGATTATATCAAAAGAAACCGCTATCTGAACCAGCTTATTTCGTTGAATAATACACCCGATATCAAGGTGATTACTGGTATCAGAAGATGTGGCAAGTCTGTCCTCATGGAGGAATATTCAGAATATTTAAGAACGAATAATCCTGATCTCAATCTGATCTCCGTGAATCTACAAGATTTGGACAATGAAGCTCTGCTGGAATATTACGCTCTTCATAAATACGCTATCGGCCATCATATCCCTGGAAAACATAATGTTCTGATGATAGATGAAGTACAGCTCTGCCCCAACTTTGAAAAAGCAGTCAATAGCCTTCATTCCAAACATATGTTCGACATCTATCTGACGGGGTCCAATGCATTTCTATTGAGCTCTGATCTGGCAACGTTATTTACCGGAAGAACAATGGAGGTCAAAGTATTTCCGTTTTCGTTTGCTGAATTCATGGAATATTATGGCTATGAAAATGATTACAGCATCCATTTTGATGAATATGTAGGTGTCGGTGGGATGCCAGGTTCTTATATATACAGCGATAAGAAAAAGAGAACAGAATATATTAAAGATGCGTATAACACGATTCTTCTGAAAGATCTTGTCCAAAAATATAGTATCCGGAATGTCACAGAGCTCCGGCATATTTCAGAATTTATGATGGACAATATTTCAAATATTCTTTCTCCGAATAATATTACCGACGAGCTCAATAAAAATACGAGTGTCATCACCAGAAAAACAGTATCCACATATGTCCGTTATCTCGAACGTGCTTTCTTATTCTATGAAGCGAAAAGATATGATCTGAAAGGAAAGAAATATCTTGGAAACAACGAAAAGTATTATCTTTGCGATACAAGTTTCCGATATGCAGTCAAAGGAAGACGGAACATGGATTTTGGACGGGCGTATGAGAATATCGTTTATCTTGAACTGCTGCGGAGAGGATATGATGTCTACGTAGGAAAGCTC
>CALEMD010000134.1 GCA_937902945.1 uncultured Erysipelotrichaceae bacterium
GAATATACAGAGATGAGTTTAGAAGATGCATCCAAGCTTGCGAAGCTGATCATGCGTTTTCCGGAATGCTTTGAAGTAGAAGGAATACGCATTCCTGAAGCGGATAAGACAGAAGAAAAGATCAATGTCTATTTTGATATTGACAGTGATGATGAACTGTATGCATTGATTCAGTATGTGTATCCGGAAGGAAACAGATATGGTTTTGATGAAGACAATCGTGATCTGTCTGCTGAAGCAAATCAGATAGAGAGCTTTCTCAAGAGATATGCCAGCCGCATTGATTCTGAAAGCCGCCGTGCATACTACTCGCTGAATGATGAGAATACATATGCACTTGTAGAAACAGGTATTCCGGCAATACAGAAGGCGGCGACGGTATTTGCCTCAGAAGCGGTCAGAAATCTGCACCATAAAAGCAAGTACCATTTCACTGTAGGCGTATCCGTTAAGAACAGTCTTCTTGAAGTAGACATATCGAGCATTGAACTGCCAAAAGAGGAAATTGGAGATATTCTGAAGTCCTACAGAAGAAAGAAAAAATTCTATAAGCTGAAGAATGGACAGACCATTTCACTGGGATCAGATGATCTTGAGGAACTGGATGATCTGTTTGAAACCAATGCGATTGATCCGTCTTCTTTGAAAGATGGCATGGCGTCACTTCCTGCGTTCAGAGCTTTTGACTTTGAGAATGACAGAGACAACGCCCATATAGAACTGGTAAGAAGCAGAAGCTACCAGTCGCTTCTTGAACGATTGAAAGATGTAAACAGTGAACCGGCTGCTGTTCCTTCAGAATATGAAAGTGTACTGCGCTCCTATCAGAAGTTTGGAATGCAGTGGATGCATCTTCTTTCACAGTATGGCTTCGGCGGTATACTTGCTGATGATATGGGTCTTGGCAAGACAATCCAGGTACTGGCATTGCTTGAGACAGAAAAAGATGAAAAGAAGTGCTCTATTGTCGTATGCCCGTCATCATTAATACTGAACTGGAAAGATGAGGCACAGAAGTTCAACAGTCCCCTGAATGTTGTATGCGTATTGGGATCTCAGGCAAAAAGAGAAAGAATCATTGCGGAAAGCGGTGATGCAGATTTATTGATTACTTCATATGACTATATGCGCAATGATGCATCGCTTTATGAAAAAAGAGAGTTCTTCTATGCCATTCTTGATGAAGCACAGTATATAAAAAATCAGTCAACACTCAATGCAAAAAGTGTCAAGAAGCTAAAGGCGAAGCATCGCCTGGCTTTAACTGGAACGCCAATTGAGAATTCCATTGCTGAACTGTGGAGCATATTTGATTTTGTCATGCCGCAGTACTTGTATAACTACCATTATTTTAAGGGAAAATATGAAACACCGATCATCAAGGATCATGATGAAGAAGCACAGAAGAAACTGAAGAAGATGGTAGAGCCGTTTATTCTGCGCAGAACAAAGAAAGAAGTGCTGAAAGATCTTCCGGAGAAGATTGAACAGGTACTGCCTTTGGAATTCAGCGAAGAAGAGCAGAAACTGTATTTGGCTAATCTTTCGACAGTGAATACTGAACTGCAGAATCTATTGCAGGCTGAACATCCTGATAAGATTGCCATACTGGCAATGCTGACACGGCTTAGACAGATATGCTGCGACGCACGGCTGGTATATGAGAATATTCATACGCCTTCCAGCAAGATGGATGGATGCATGGATCTGATCAGACAGATGCAGGATGCAGGAAGAAAAGTTATTGTATTCTCCTCTTTCACCAGCATTCTTTCGCTGCTGGAAGAAGAACTGAAAAAAGAGAAGATCACATACTGCTGCTTAACCGGAGCTACTGCTAAAGAAGAAAGAAGAAGACTGGTCAATGATTTTCAGACTGATGATACACAGGTATTTCTGATATCTCTCAAAGCAGGAGGCACTGGCTTGAATATCACAGCCGCAAGCTGTGTCATCCACTTTGATCCATGGTGGAATGTCAGCGCCCAGAACCAAGCCACAGACAGAGCCTATAGAATAGGGCAGATGCAGGATGTGCTTGTATATAAATTGATCATGAAAGGCAGTATCGAAGAAAAGATCATGAAAATGCAGGAGAGAAAGAAGAGCATATCAGATACGTTTGTAGAAAACAGTGATGGGTCACTGATGTCTATGGATACAGAAACTCTAGTAGATCTCCTGTCACAGTCCTGAAGCCATTGACTTTCAATATGATGATGATATCATATTGATATCAGAGGTGATGAACTATGGAAGAGAAAGTAATTTCCGGAAGAAAAAATGGAATGGCAGTGATGCTGACAAGCATTGTGCTGTATGTGCTGGCAATACTGGGTCTTATCTATGCGGATGCAAGAGGAAATAATCTATTGATTGTTCTGTGCATTGCATGGATGTGCATCGGCTGGATGCCTTTTCTTGGACTTAAGGTACTGAAGCCTGAAGAGGCTCTTGTGCTGACACTGTTTGGCAAGTATGTTGGAACATTGAAAGGTGACGGCTTCTACTTTGTGAATCCGTTCTGCCAGGGCGTCAACCCGGCTGCCGGAACAAGACTTGGGCAGAGCGGTGATGTCAATGCATCTGAGCGTTCAACCATTATCAATACGGCCTCGAATGCTTCAGCTGCAAAATATGCTTCAAAGACTATTTCTTTGAAGATTATGACATTGAACAACAACCGGCAGAAAATCAATGACTGCTTAGGCAATCCGGTAGAGATTGGTATAGCAGTTATGTGGAAGGTAGTCGATACATCCAAAGCAGTCTTTACAGTTGACAACTACAAGGAATTCCTTTCCCTGCAGTGCGATATTGCACTGCGCAATGTTGTCCGCGTATATCCATATGATGTTGCGGAGAACGTAGATACAACAGGAGACGGCGTTGCGGATGATGGCAGTCTGCGCGGAAGCAGTGAACTGGTTGCCGAAAGAATCAAGGAAGAAATTCAGAAGAAAGTGCAGTCAGCGGGCCCGGCCCGATGATCCTCGAACTCCCGCCCGCCGACCAGAATGTTG
>CALEMD010000135.1 GCA_937902945.1 uncultured Erysipelotrichaceae bacterium
CCCCACATGGAAACAGTCCTTCAGCACTGATGCTGATTCCATTGTCTTGGCGGAGAATTCTGACTGGACTGCTGGATCGGGTTTCCATTCCTTCCATGATGCCTCGTTCAATGAAACCAGGAATCTCAGCATCGAATTTCCGCAGGCCTTCCGTGAATGATGAATGCCATTGTTCGAAGAATGTCTTATGAAAATCATAGAATACTGTCTTATGTGCATATGAGCTGCCAAGAACCAGTTCCGTGCTGATTTTTGAGTGCAGATAATCCTTGATATTCTGGGCTGGTGCTGAATATGAATCTGACACAGCATATGCCTGTCTTTCAAGATTATGCTGGAACACAAAACCATCAAGAGGACTGCCATGATCAAAATCAGAAGTCTTTACCTGCACAAGAATTGCACTGTTGGCAGATTTTCCAGAGCGCTGACTGTAGCTCATTCCGTTGACTGCTATTGTTGACGGATCACTGGCACTTGGAATCACAATGCCTCCAGGGCACATGCAGAACGAATAAACTCCGCGTCCGTTTGCCGTTTTGCAGGCAAGGTGATATTCAGATGCCGGCAGCCGAGGATTGCCAAAGAAATTTTTATACTGATTGCGATCTATCATTTCCTGCGGATGTTCAACCCTGACTCCGACCGCAAATTCTTTCTGCTGCATTTCTATGCCCTGCTGCATAATATGCTTGCAGGTGTCATATGCGCTATGGCCAATGCAGAGTATCAGCGTATCTGTGGCAATGATTCCCTTGTCTGTGACTGCACCGCAGATTGCATGATCTCTCAATTGCAGTTCTTCAAGACGTGTATGGAATCTGACTTCTCCGCCCAATGATTCGATTTTCTTCCGAATTTTCTCAACAAGCAGACTGAGCTGATCAGTGCCTAGATGCGGATGAGCCTGCCATGAAATTGCTTCCGGAGCCCCTGCTTCTATGAATTCCTGCAGGACTTTCTGAATGCGTGTATCTTTGATTCTTGTCGTCAGTTTGCCATCCGAGAAAGTTCCTGCTCCGCCCTCTCCGTACTGCACATTGCTCTCGGGGTTCAGTATTCCTTCCTGCAGAAATCTTTTCACATCGTTCTGTCTTTCGGCAACAGGTGCGCCGCGCTCAATGACAATCGGGCACATGCCTGCTTCGGCAAGAACAAGAGCCGCAAACATTCCGGCCGGCCCAAAGCCAGCAATCACCGGTCTGAACTTCTTCACACCGGCAGTGTCGGGCATCTTCCACGTGTCATCTTCTGCTTCTGCAACATCGTGCATGCGCAGATACTTCTTCTCATCCTTCACTTCCGCTTTTACTGTGTAGGAATAAACACAGGATGAACGCCTAGCATCAAGTGATTCTCTTTCAATGCTCCACTTCAGAATATCTTCCGTTCGGCAATTCAATTTTTTCGCAATCATTTCCGCATCGATATTCTTTGAAAGCGGACATTTTATCTGGTGTATTTTCAGCATGTCTTTATTGTAACCCCATTATGCTATAATATGATCGTTTTAAATATACTTATAAATACTATTCTGGAGAAACAGATGAACAATAACGAACCTGAAATCATCACTGAAATTCAAGCAAAGGCACAGATCAATCACCTCGGCCGTTCTTTGATATTGTATCTATCCGTATTCCTGCTTCTGCAGTATGGAACAAATCTGATTGAAACATATGCACCGCAGGTATTCCATGGATTGAATCCAGATCTGTTTATGCTGATTGCTTCTTCCATAGTTATGCTGCTTGTAGCAGGCATTGCCTTCTCTGTCAGTGCATCCAAACTGAAGCTGAAAATCATTGACTATCTTTCAAAGCCAAAAGTAACATTTGGAACAATGTTTCAGCTTGTCTGCATCGGTATAGGCATTCAGCTGATCATCACTTCTATATCTTCTCTTTTCTATTTCTTTTTTCACACTGCAAGCAGCACATATGCATTTGTCGGCAATTACACAACAATGGAAATGATCTATCTGAACATTGCCTATTTTGTCTTCTATATCATTCTCAAGCCCATCTGCGATGAATATATTTTCCGCGGTATCATTCAAAGACAGCTTGGTCACTATGGTCGATATTTTGGAGTTCTTGCATCCTCAGTGCTTTATGCCATGGCCCAGTCCAATCTAGTTGAAGCTATTCCAGCACTGTTCATCGGCTGGTTTCTTGCAATTATCACACTGAGATACCATTCAATCCGTCCGGCAGTCATCATACATATTCTTGTATCCCTGTTCATATGGGGTGTAGATGTCATTCCTGAAAGCTTTATATGGGTCATAACAGTTCTTATTGTCATCGTCTATATCACTGCCGCTCTAAGCATATTCCAAAAGCATGTACTCAGCATACGCGCAAAAACGGGTGCAACAGATGGAACATTATGGAAAATCCTTTTTACTTCCAGCACCATCATTATCTATACTTTGCTTTTCATTCTGAATCTGGTACTTTCTTCACAGATCTGATTTTGATATTATCTTGACTCAGTCGCGGAATAAACCGATAATCTAAATAGAAATGGAATACAACAACGTAAAAACTGTTTGTCTGATACTGAACTTTGTCTGTCTGCTTCTTCTGCTGTCCCTATCCTATTATGTTTCTAGAATAGGCGGTCTCAAGAAGAAAGGACAGACTGATTTTCTAGTAGCAATCTATGCTCTGATGGCTCTGCAAGCCGTCAGCATCGGCATGCTGCTGTCCATAAATGCCGGTGCCAGCATGCGTACCTTCTCATTGATATGGGCAACCATCAGCATGGCAATTCTTCCATTGCTGCCTGTACTGATGAGCATTGCCATCGGCAAAGACTTCAAACTCTTCGAAAAAATAACTGCCGTCATTGCAGTACTGGGAAGTGTTCTCGCTCTGTCATCCGGCTTTACCGGATTTGTCTTCAATATCACAGCTGAAAATGCATTGGCACATGGTTCACTGTTTGCAGTTTATGATCTATGCATGGCAGCTGGCCTATTGTGTCTTCTGATAGAGACATTCAAGGCAAACCGAGATGCACATTACCGTACCGACCGGCTGATCGTATTCCCATTTATCCTATTCCTATCAGGATGTCTGATTCTGATGTTTGTTCCTGAGATATGCACATCCTTTGGATGCCTGACAGCAGGAACAGTTCTGTATTACATTTATGCAATGGAATCAGACATCCTGATAGGAATAGGATAAAT
>CALEMD010000136.1 GCA_937902945.1 uncultured Erysipelotrichaceae bacterium
ATCCTGATCATTATCATTCAGAAAGATGCAGATATTCTTTATGCCTGGCTGGGCTGTAATAAACTTCATTACTTCATTTGCACCAGTTGGATTCTTAATCAGATTCACAGTACAGGGCTTTGAAAGAGCAAACACTTCATTGCGTCCCTCATTAAGCTTGTAGGAAGCAAATGTTCTGTCTGCCGCTGATAAATCCCTTTTCATTGCCTTCATCACGCATAGAACAGCAGCACAGTTGTATATTGCATATATCGTATTCAGGAATGAATGAAACTGTCTGTCTTCAGCCGCAAACATCTGCTTATCATAATCGACTGCCGTCACCTGCAGAAAAGGTTCATTCCTGCCGAAATCATCATGGCTGCAGGAAAAGTGCCCAATATGGGAATACTGGTAGTATTCATAGACTAATGGATTTCCGCAGCGCGGACAGAACTTGCCTTCGGATGCTTCATCTGTTACTTCCGTACTTATATCATTGCGGCAGACACTGAAGAAATGAATGCGGGCCTGCTTTGCTGCATCCGCAATTCTGACAACATTTGGATCATCAGCGTTGAGAATCAGATCTCCTTTAAAGTCTTTGCACACCTCTTCTATTTTGCGGATTATGGTTTCCATTTCACCAGCACGGTCAAGCTGATCACGGAAAAAATTCGTAACAACGAGCATTGTCGGATGCAGAGCAGAGAACTGCCTGTAAAGAGTAAGTTCATCAACTTCAATCACTGCCGCATCTGCCTGAACATGATAGGAACTGTCACTTGCGGATGCTAGCAGTGTTGCAATTCCAACATTCAGATTGTCTCCGCGATGATTATTGACAACTTTCAATCCGGACTGCCGCAGTGATTCTGCAATCAGGTTGCTGGTTGTGGTCTTGCCATTGGTTCCTGTTACCAGGATTACATCTTTCGGCATCTTGAATCGGCTGATAAAAGAAGGATCCATTTTGAGTGCAAGTGAACCTGGAAAAGAGCCGCCTCGGCCGCTCTTCGCAAGTATTCCATGAACTGTCTGAACGAATTTTAAACGTATATCCATCATGTATGTCTTTCTAATTGAACAGTTAAATCTTCGGTTTGTAGAACATTCTGTTTTCCAATGCAAATATCTTCTGCGTCCATTCGCCAGCCTTTACTGACTGCAGACTCTGCCGCAGCGTATTCATTCTAGCATCCAGATTATCAAGCAGATACAGCACTTCAGCCTCCTGAATTTCAGGAAGTACAGGTGAACCATAATCATACTGTCCGTGATGGCTCAAAATCATATGTCTGAGCAGTATGGCTTCTTCACTGTCGGTCAGGCCTAAATCAGCTGCCACTTCTGCCATCCAGCCCTGCCCAATGGAAATATGGCCGATAAGCTTTCCAGCTTCTGTGTATTCTGTTGTGAATGGGCCGCTGAGTTCTGATGTCTTGCCTAAGTCATGTACAATTGCACCCGCTACCAAAAGATCCCGGTTCAGCTGCGGATACAGCTTGCAGATTTCTTCTGCCGCTTTGACCATGCCCAATGTATGTTCCGCAAGTCCTCCCAGAAAATTATGGTGAATTCTCGCTGCTGCTGGATACTCATAGAAACGATTGCCGACTTTTTTCAGCATTCCCGCTGTCAGTTTTTTCAGATTTTCATTTTTGAAAGAATCAAGCAGAAACCGTATCTGCTGTTCACTGACAGCACGCGGAATAGAAGAACTGATTACATAGTCTTCCAGTGCTACCTGTGACTGATCCATATCTTTTACATGATTGACGCGCAGCTGTATGTTCTTGTTGTACTCCAGTGCTTCACAGCTGATCATTGCCACATGCCCGACTATGATCTGCTCTTCATCGCTTTCCTTTGCATCCCAGAGTTTGGCATCTATCGTTCCGGTATCATCCTGCAGCTGCAGATTCAAATATGGAGAACCGTTCTTGCTGACACCTTTTGTGCATCCTTTGATCAGCAGCGGCTGCTCATAGCGGTTCTTTTCCTTCATCTCATTAATTTTTGTCATCTTCCCATTCCATTTCATCTAATATTGCATATATGTCTTCATTTGCATATCCCTTAGCAGCACAATAACGGTATATCGTATTTCGAAGGCGTGAATCCTGATATTTCTTCTCATATCGTTTTCGTGCTTTCAGTGCACAATGACGAAGATTGTCCATTTCCTGCATCTCATCCTTTGAGAAATCCAGTTCTTTTACCGTTTCTTTCGCTATATCGGAACTGAATCCGCGCTGTATAAGCTTGCGTACAACACTGTTTTTCTTCATTCTGACAGACTCATCTTTAATTGATGCGGCTGTCTTTTCAGCATATTCCAATGCGTTTGCACTTTCATCATTAGTGCTCTCATCCAGTTTAGAGCGAATCAGTTCATATGGCAGACCTTTTTTCTTCAGAGCCCGGATAATCTTATCCTCTCCCTGCAGCCCCCTCTGCATAGATGCAATGCTTTCTTCGCAGTAGCGGTCATCATTGATGTATCCTTTTTCTTCAAGCCGTTCAATAATCCCATTGATTATCTGAATACTGCATTCGGTATTCTGCGTAAGCCAGTCATACATCTCTTTTCTAGTTCTGTCACGAAGTGCAAGTTTGCGCATGCATCCCTGATATGCTCTCACCCCTGCTTCGTTATTCTGCAATGTATGAATCTGATCTAAACTGAGCATACCGCCTCGTGACAATCCCTGGCTGTAGTAGTCATCGAGGGATACAAGAATCCGCAGTTCATCCTGAGGATTCATTGCTGTCACATACAGCTGTACATAATCATCCTTAACTTTAACATCATCAATCGTATACATATGCCGATATTTCTCAATGGCATTTTCATAAACCTGCAGAACAGAAGCGTAGAATGCTTCACTGCTGTATGCTTTTGTTTTTGCAATGCATGCTATCTTCTGCTTTTCTCTCTGCTGTTCATCCTGTGCAAGAAATTCTCGGACTGCAGAACTGAAATCCTTCGGATCTGTGAAATAATAACCCGTTATGCCCTCATCAACGAGATCTTCAAGTACTTCATCTTTTCTTGCAAAGACTGGCAGACCGCTGGCAAGAGCCTCAATGAATGTCATTCCCTGTGTCTCGGTCAAAGAAGCGGATACAAACGCATCACATGCCCTATAGTATTCAGGCACAATATCACTTTCCTTACGGCCTGCAAAAACAACTGTTCCTTGAAGTCCTAGATCTTCACTCTGTTTCCTGTACAGATCTTCCTGAGGACCGGAACCAATAACCAGGAACTTAACATTCATTCCATCCTGCTTAACCTGATTGAAACCATCAATTACAATATCAAGAGCCTTTTCTTCAGCAATTCTGCCAACAAAGACAATTACCGTATCTGTATCAGAAAATCCATATTCTGAACGGATTTTCATTCTCATGCTGGCAGCATCGCTTTCCGGCTTAAATTTAAAAAGCTCTAGACCGGTAGGTATGACATTGATCTGTGTGCGTACTTTATATCCCTCAAGCATGTCTTTTGTTTTCTTGCTTGGAGCAATAACTTCCAGTGAACTGTCTCCATATAGTTTTGAGAGATGGGCAACTGCTTTCTTAGCAACCAAATCTACAGTATTTGAGTTCATGAAATTGACATAATGCGTGTAATCCTCATATGTTGTGTGATATGTGCTGACAAGCGGTATATGAAGATTATTGGAACAGATATGCGCAAAAATGCCAACACCGAATTCTGTCTGTGCATGAATCACATCAAGATGCAGTTTTTTCACTTCGTTGAAAGCATAGTAATGCAGCGGAGAAGTCATTACATAGCCATAGAGAAATTTCAATTCAACTCCGGCAAGACGCAGAACCTTTCCATCTGCATCCCATTCAGCTTTCCCTGTTCCTGCTCTTGTAGTGATCACATAGACATCATGCCCATGTCTAGCCATTTCATCTCTCAGAATGGCAGTGCTGTTAGCAACGCCATTCAATTCCGGCGGAAATGTATCACTGAATAAACCAATTCTCATATCGTCTTTTCCTCGTCTTCAGCTATGCTGCTTTCATTGGCCTGAGACTCCTCAAGGCACGGGACATCGCGCTGTGTCCGGCTGTATATAAATACAATTCCTCCCGCTAGCAGCATGAGGTAGTAAGTTATTACTCTCCATAGTATCATTATGCTGCTGGCATTGATTTTCCCGAAAATTGTTGAAAACATCAGTATAAAACTTGCTTCAGTGCCTCCGCTTGCACCTGGCAGCGGAATGAATGCATTGACCATAGA
>CALEMD010000137.1 GCA_937902945.1 uncultured Erysipelotrichaceae bacterium
GGTGTTGCCATCAATGACAAGATAGGTGAATCTATCATCGTAACTGTCATTGCAACGGGGTTTGATCTTCCGCAGACGAAGGACGGAAAGCCAGTAGCAGAAACTGCTGCTGAAGCTGTTCCTGCTGACAAAGATGTTATCATGAGCAGTGATGATGACGGTTTCTCATTTGGAAATGTCAATCCAGCATCTGCTGTTGAAAAAAAAGAAGAAAGTGATTCTGGAATTCCAGGTTTCTTCCGCAGAGGATAAATAATTATAAAAAAAGATTTGCTTATGACGAAGCAAATCTTTTTTTGTGCGTTTTCAGGCAGTTAATTCATCTGCCAGTTTATGCATCGTATCAAGATCATCATGATGAAGAGCACTGTGAATAGTCAGCACAGTATCGCATATCTGCATATCCTTCATCGTGTCCAGTCTGTTTTTCATCAGTTTTGCAGCCTGAGGTGCCCAGGAGCCATTTTCAACCAGTCCGATTCTGCGGCTGTGAAGATTCTTTGTTTCAAGATGTGACAGGAATGCTTCCATAGCTGGAAACAGATTTGCGTCATAGGTACATGCGGCAAGTATGATTCTTCCATACTGGAAAGCTGCACTTACTGCATAGGAGACATCCGTTCTAGTCAGATCGATCTCTTTGACATCTATCCCTTTTGCTTTAAGAATTGCCGCAAGCTGATGCATGGCATCTCTTGTATGACCATGAATAGATGCAGTCGCTATCAGTACGCCATCAGGAATCTCAGGTATGTCCTGACTCCAGATATCATAAAAATGGAAATAGGAATCAAGGGGTGTGTGAAGAACAGGCCCATGCAGCGGACAGATCGTATCAATCTGCAGCGCAGATGCTTTTTTCAGAAGAGATTGAACCTGATTGCCATATTTGCCGACAATATTATAGTAATAGCGTCTTGCTTCAATATCCCAAGGTTCATTCATGGTTAATGAAGGGACACCGAAACGTCCGAAAGCATCAGCGGAAAACAGCGTGTGTTCAGACTGCTCATAAGCCATCATGACTTCTGGCCAGTGGATCATCGGTGCCATGATGAACTGAAGGGTATGGTGGCCGAGCGGCAAAGTATCATTCTCTTTGACGGTAATCCGTCTGTCGGCCGCAATCTTTTTATCAAAGAAGAATTGATCAAGTATAGTAAATGTTCTTGCATTGCCTACAAGCTTCATGTCCGGATACATTTCAGACAGTTTTTCAATATTTGCAGAATGATCAGGTTCCATATGCAGAACGACTAGATAGTCTGGAGCAGTTCCATTAAGAACAGCTTGCAGATTCTGAAGCCATTGTTCTGTTCTGCGCTTGTCAATGGTATCCATTACAGCAATCTTCTCATCCATAATGACATAAGAATTGTAGCTGACTCCTTTTTCTACAGGATACTGACTCTCAAATAGATCAATGTCGAGATCTTCAGCTCCAATTGCATAAATTTCATTCAGTATTTCTTCCATATCATTTTCTCCAATCAACAGTATTAATATAGACTGTTTTAGATAATGGGTAAAGGTATATACAGTATGTTGTTTTCATTTTCTGAAAATTGGTGAATTGTAAAACTCAACGCAACTAATAGTAAGAAAAAGCCAGGAATGAT
>CALEMD010000138.1 GCA_937902945.1 uncultured Erysipelotrichaceae bacterium
GTATGGACATGAGGTTGCAGCTGTTGTTTCATCGCATATCAGTTCTGCACCGCAGGAAGGACAATTATAGCTTTTCAGTTTTGCACTGTCCTCTCCCCAGTCGTCTTTCAGTTCAGATGTATCCCAGGCACTCTCTTCTTGTGTTCCATCTGCCGCAGCATCATTCTTATCTGCTGTTTCTTCTTTCTTTACCTCTGCCTGATCAGCCGCAAATGCTTCTTCTGCCTTCTCATTCTTTGCCGCATAAAGTGATTCAATTTCAGCCGGATCAAAGGAACTGCCGCAGTACTCACATTCCAGTTTTCCTGTTTCACTGGAAAAATGAAGAGGGCCTGTACATTTTGGACATTGATAGTTGGTTATTTTATCTGCCATTCACTGTGCCTCCTGTTCTTTCCCCAAAGTTATAAATCAGGATAGATTCGATGTACCTAACATTTCCAGATTCCAGCCAGCGAGTCCCTTTGAAAACCATACTGCCATTTTGCTTGATTCATCCTCAGCAGAGATCCACGTATAGACCCGATATCCGGAGTCATTGTAATATTCGGAAGCTTCGCAGCCAATATGTTCAACAAAATCAGAATAGGTATACTTGCTTTGATCTGTACCAGCAAAGGAATTCAGTCCTTCCAGCCATACATTTGCTGTTTCCGACAGTACTTTCACAGATGCCCGATCATCTGATACCTTTTGAACTTCAGATGATTCAAAATCAATATTGGACTGTGCTTCAGACGCATCATCACTGTCACATCCTGTCAGCGGAAATACCATGAAAGCACACAGCATTCCTGCTATGATCTTCTTCATTGCAATCATCCTTTCAGATACAATCATTCAATTATCTTCACGGATTGAACAATAGCTTCCATATCCCCAGTCATCAAAACTATAACCGGAGGAAACAGTTACCTGGGCGCCGAATACATTTTTAGATGCATCCGCAAAATTGATATAGGTACGGACATTGTATTCTTCCATTGATTCATCATAGTACGTATAGCGCTCTGCGCTGTATCCAGCTGCCTTGATCGTAGATCTTGAGAATCCCTCTTCCGTCTTGAATTCATCAATGCCATTAAGACTTGCAGTTCTATCTGCGTCTGTCCAGTCAATAAGGAATGTAACTTCCAGTGTTTCATCAGAAGATACCAGTTTTTCCCAGAATGTATCTTCACTCAGAAGATTGGAAGGATATGTAAATTCAACCGTGCATGTCTCTTCATAGTTCTTGAAGTCTATGACATCAGTCGGACCTGAGAAGGAAGTGTTTCCAGTGCTTGGAAGTGCCGCTTCTGCTTCAATAGCCGGTACATACCAGTCAGTATATGTTGAAGGATGATAATTGCCGTCACTGATGTTATCCCATGTCATTCCCCACGGCAGCATAACAATCTGGTATTCAAAAGAACTTCCGCTGCCTTGAGGATCTGGATATGTTCCTATGTACAGAATCAAATGATCATATCTTGATGAATCCGGCTCTAAAATCATACCGACATCCGTAAGTTCCTGATCATAGAAGTATCCATCCAAGCATTCAAGGCTTCCTTCAGCATTGACATCCTCAGCTGTGACATTAAGTGCTGATTCCCAGATTGGATCCTCTTCAGAACCATCTTGATCCCAGAAAACCAGAGAGCCGGAACCAGCATTATCCAATTTGATTCTGCCGGCAATATCCCACCAATGATAGCCATCATCCATTCCATCGTAATAGTTGCCTTCTTCTGCTGTAATAATCCAGAATCCATACCAGTCGCCGCTCCAGTATTCCTGAGGCGCGGTAAGTGTACTTCCTGCCGGTTCAGAGACATTGGTTTCCGTCTTTGATGCACCCGCAGTTGAAGCTCCTTTAGTGATATCTACGGTATGACTGTCTTTTGTGTCACTGAGAAGTGCCTCAAATTCCATTTCAACAGGTGTTGTAAGGTCACTGAGAACATATGCAACCTGTATTTCTGTACTCTTGCCAGGCTGGATATCCAGCGAATTGTCATCGCCGATTGCTGCATATGTATCGATATCAGTCCAGACAACAGCTGTAGGAAGCTCCTTCCCGTCCTGAAAAGCATGATACATGAATGACCACTCAAAGCTGTCCGCATCCTTACTGTTGTTTGTGTATGTATAATTCAGAACGATTGCGTCTGCTCCATCCGCATCAGCAACAATCTCATATCCGGTAAAAAGTGCTTCATAATCATCAATCTTGATCAGATTAGGATCATCTGCGGCTGAATTGCCTTTGCTGCCGCAGGCGGTCATGCTGACAAGCATAACGGCTGAAAGAAGATAAACGGCTGTCTTTTTCATAGTAGTCCCTCCCTTTTTTGATTCTGCCAGTATTTGATTATTTTATGATTGTTCCTCCGCAGTATTCACACTTGCCTTTCGCATCCGGTTTTGTCTTTGCCCCGCACAGCGGGCATACAACTGTACCATCTGTTCTAGGTGCTTCCTGCTGAACAGGTTTCTGACCTGCAGTCTCTTCACGAGCCTGCCTGCGGGCATTGAGAAGTGCATCCTTTATCTCATGCCCCATATCTTCATACTGCTTATACTCATAGCTTCTTCGGCCAGGACTGTCCGTTGAAGTAATAAACAATCCGCCTCGTGAAGTCGGCGGAAATACTTCTACTGTCTGCCGGTTCAAAGGAAAGCGAATCTCATCGAACCACGGAGAATTCACTCTGATGACAATGTTGAAATCATACTCATAGCGATAATGCGGTGGATTATAGCTGACTTCCTTGCCGTCTTTATCTGTTCTCATTTCTTCATAACGGCGCTCATCCACATCCAGATCGCATCCTGTTACCTGGTCTAGGCGGATAACATCTGCATTGTCTATTTCCATGTTGTCAGAACTCGAAACCGCAAATACCTGTGCATCCTCATCAATAAGCAATCTGTATCTATCACCGAATGAACGTGTTACGTTGAATTTTGCCACTGCGTCTTTATTTGCTTCTCTGTAAGCCAGCTGTTCTTTGATCTGTGCAACGGTTGAATGTCTGCGTTCATCGAACCATGGTGACAATTTCTTCGCACAGTTTTTGCATAGATTCCCATCTTCCAGTTTTCTGTTGCCTAGAAGTCCGATTTTTTCTCCGCATACATCGCAGTATTTCTTATCGAATAATCCCATTTGTTCCTCCTCTATGACGTTTCTCTGTGATTCAGATATGCCTCACTGATATACACAGCCCCACTTGCAATGCACACTGCTGATACTGCAAGAAACAGATAAGATGACTCTGCTAAATGCAAGGCTGATACAAGAGTGAATACGCCAAGCAAAGCAGATACACCGGCAAGAATTGCGATGGCACCGCCAGCAATCATGATAATTGAACTTGCTTTAAGCAATATCCTGCCGATCATAATCACTCCTCTGTTCTCTTTTCAAACAGAACAGATGTTCCGTCTGGGGTTTCTGCCGAGAGACTCTGTTCCAGCATTTCAATGTGAGTGAATGGCGGATTCTCCTCTTTATTCAGTATTAGATATCCTTGATTCTCATCCACTGTATAACTGCTGTCATACAAAATTTCCGTCTCACGAAGTACTTGCACTTTTCCTTCTGTCAGTATGATCTGAACATTTTCATATCCATCTGTATGACCAATCCATTGGCCATACATTTCAGACTGCCAGTCGCGCTCCATTCCGCCTTTGTCTTTAACACTGTCTGTAACAAAATGCCTATACAGAAGGATTCCTGCAGTCACAATAACAGCGACTGTGATGAATGTTACGATCAGGAATCTCATCTGTTTTTTCACTTTATATCTCCGTCGTCAAACGGATCGCCGCACTGTGGGCAGAACTTCGGCAGATGTGTCGGATCTTCCGGTTCCCATCCGCATTTGTCACATTTATACTGCGGAACTCCTTTCGGCTTTTCTGCACCGCACTCAGAACAGAATCTGCCTTTGTTCTTAGCACCGCACTTGCATGTCCAGTATCCATCTTCCGGTCTTGGCTTGCCGCAGCTCTGACAGAACTTGCCTGTGTTTCCTGTCTGACCGCATGTGCATGTCCAGCCTTCTGCTTTTGCTGCAGTCTGCGGCTGCTGTGCACCCATCTGATACAGACTCTGTGCATTCATTCCACCGGCATTCTGAGCCATGCCCATTCCCATGAAGGCTCCCATAGCACCACTGGTATTATTTGCAGCACCTTTCATTG
>CALEMD010000139.1 GCA_937902945.1 uncultured Erysipelotrichaceae bacterium
CAATTGATACCGGTATTCTTCTCAGCAGTGTTTTCAGCAGAACATCTTCCGGTTTAGCAGTCGTCGCAAATACAATTCGGCATGACGAATGATACCAATGCTCATTGTCTCCAAGCCGATGATATACTCCTTTATCCATGAACAGGAACAGTTTCTCCTGACACTCCGCTTTCAGACTCTGCACCTCATCAAGAAACAGAAGACCGCCATCTGCAAGCTGTATCAGTCCTGCATTATCCTGATCAGCACCTGTATATGCACCTTTTCTGCATCCAAAAAGATTTGCAGTAAGAAGTTCCGGATTGTTTGCATATTCACTGCAGTTCAGCACTACCAGCTGTTTGTTCTTTTCAATGCATCCTTTATTGATTCCATATTCATACATCAGTCTTGCGATCATGCTCTTGCCGGTGCCAGTCGGTCCATGAAGAAGCACAGGCAGTCCATTCGGCGGATAGCATACCGCTGCTTTGCATCTTTCTACAACATGAAAAAGAGAGCCATTTGCACCGATCATCGTATCAAAATCGGTAGAGCGATGTGTCATATCTTCAATGCTGTTATATATGCTCTTGCTTACTGCAATCCCTTTTTCTTCCAGTGCTTCTGTATTGAAAAAATACACAGGACGGCTGTTGACCTTAACTGCCTTTCCTTCCTGTACAAACTCATTCAGATACTGGGAAACAGCATTGCGGCTCAGATCCAGTTCATTTGCCATGCAAAGAGCAGTATAGCTGTCATTTGCCTTAGCTCCATATTTCATCGTATTTTCATACAGCAGATGCAGCAGTTTATCTTTCATTTATTACTCCGATCTTTGTGTTTACTATCATATCTTTCAGCGCTGACTATGTCACGCATCCTAAAAATGTATTTCCTTCAATTCCTCACGGATGCTTCCAGGTACATCCTGGGCAAATAATGTGCTTCCTGAATCGATCAGTTCTCTGAGGTTTTCAGCATCCTGTTCATCAAGGTATATTTTCTTGGTGATCGGCTTCTTGCCATGACTGTAGTGCATATTGCCAATGTTTATCAATGGCAGTGCAACTCCTCTGCGAACAATTTCTAAAGCCGCCAATGGTGTACGGACCACTAAGAATATTTTTTTCTCAGCAGGCTTATGAAGTATAATCTGAACAAATTCCTCTATTGAAAAGAAATAGATATCTACACTGCTGCTTTTCGCAATGCTTGCCATCAGCCTCTGCTGAAGCATATCATTTCTGACTTCATCATCAGTTACAACAATGACTTCCGCGCCAAGTGTATTCGTCCAGGTAACACCGACCTGTCCATGTACAAGACGGTTGTCAATTCTAGTAAGCAGTATTTTATCGCTGTTGTTCTCAGTCATTCATTTCTCCGATCACTTTTATACTCCACCCACCTGGATGGAAGAATCATAGGCAGTAATGATACCTGTATACTCCTCATAGATGCTCTGATACCCTGGCAGCAGTGTATCATCCAGCTGTGAGAAAGGATATACCTTGAATTGCGTAAAGCCTGGTGCGTAGTAGGTATAGATCAGATCAGCTCTTGGCTGTTCAATCACAGTACTGCTGCTGCCATCAGGTTCTACCGTTTTTGTGATGGTCACTCCAGCAATCATTCCAATCAGACGGGGTTGCTGATCCTGCGCACTGATCATATTGCCCAGCGAATAGAAACAGATTGTATCATCTATCCATTCAACCGGTTCTATAACATGCGGATGACAGCCAATGATAATATCTGCGCCAGCATCAGAAAGCTGCTGTGCCAAAGAGCGCTGCTCTTCATTTGCTTCTGTAGAATATTCTGTGCCCCAATGCATTGCAATCATCACAACATCGGATATCTGATCTGCCTGTCTTACCTTCTCAAGCATTTCTTCTTCATGGCCGGCATATACATTGACCATATATTCTTTGCCTTCCGGTGCAGTCAAGCCATTGCATCCATATGTATAGGAAAGATATGTATAGGTTATCCCGTTGATCTCATGCACCGGCAGTGCATCTGCTTCTTCCTGACTCAGATAGGTGCCTGCTGTTACAACGTTTTTCTGGTTCTTCCAATAGGTCAGAGAATTTTCAATACCCTGTTCCCCTTTATCCAGTGAATGATTATTGGCAGTGGACACAAGATTGAATCCAAGATCCACCATGGCATCTCCAAACTCCTGCGGTGTATTGAACTGCGGATAGGAAGACAGTCCGAGTTCCGTTCCTCCTAGAATTGTTTCCTGGTTGTAGTACTTCAGATCATACTTATCCACAATCGGTCTTAGATTCTCCAGCATGCCGGAGAAGTCATAGCTTCCATCATCCTGCTTTGCATCATAGTATACAGCACCATGTATCAATCCATCCCCGGTCATGAATAGATCGGCTGTATAGACTTCTGGGGTTGGAACCGGGGTGGCAGTCGGTGACGCTGTCGGCTGTACTGCCGCTTCCTCTTTCGGTGCATTCTTCGAATACAGATGCCAGCCATATACACCGGCTATGGCCAGTGCAAGCACTGCTATTGCGATGTATACCTGTTTCTTCAGATGTCTTTTTGTCTTCACATGCATGCACCCGCTTTCTCTATTGCCAGCAGTTTCTTCTTATAGGAAATACCTGCTGCATATCCTGTCATACTGCCATCTGCTCCTATTACTCTGTGGCATGGAACAATCACTGCAATCGGATTGTTATGCACAGCATTGCCTATTGCCCGGGCTGCATTCGGTCTTCCTACAGCCGCAGCTATCTGTCCATAGCTCTGTGTTCTGCCATAAGGTATCTGCCGCAGTCTATTCCATACTTCTGTCTGGAATGAAGTTCCATGCATGGAAAGAGGAAGATCAAACGTCTTTCTTTTTCCTTCCATATATTCATTTATTTCCTGTTCTGCTCTCACTAAAAGAACAGAATCCGATTTCTTCAATGCTTTTCCTCTGCAGAAGTCCATTCTGCAGATTCCTTCTCCATCCTCTTCAATTTCCATCTGTCCGACCATTGTCTGAATGACACAGGTGTTTTTCATAAGAGTTATTCTCCCCCTCAGGATTTTTTCTCTCCCGAAAATGCTATCTCCGCAAGATTCTTAACCAGCCGTTTTGAAGTCTTGCTGGCTGCCGCCATAGATTTAATGACTTCTATCATTCCTTTTCCAGTCACCTGCTGCATAGTCTTTGCACCGCCTGCCGCAAGAGCCGCAAAGAATTCATCAATGAAGATCTTTCTTTCTTCAAATGTTGCGTCATTTGCCCACTGCATAATGGTATCTGTCAGCCATATACTGAGACGGTCATGCTTATCTGTCTTCTGCAGATTCATGCCATCCAAGAGCCACGACATCATGTCATGCTGATCAGCCGCAGTATTCTTTGACTTAACAATCACTGTATTATTAAAAGCATATTCATATGCCTTGCCGATCATGCAGAATTCCGGAAGTATTCTGAACACCTTATCTTCTACTGCCTTCAGTTTCTCCATATCAAATATCTCTGGGCAGAAACCAGGTCCATCATTATCATATATTCCAATAACCTGTGAGAATTTTCTTGATGTCAGCCAGGCACATGCATATACTGCTAAGTTGCCGCCTTTTGAATGTCCGCCGACATAGTATTTTCTTCCGAACTTCACCACTTCCTGCAGATACTGTTCCGCCAGTTTCTGCGCAGGAATTCTAGAAAAGGAAAGCATGAAGTCTTCTTTCCAGCCAACAATGGAATCATCCGTACCGCGGAAGGCCACAAAAGAGGTGCGATGCGGCATCATAAACTCCACAGCCGCAAACTGTACCTGTTTCTCTTCTTCAAAAACATCTATGTAGTATCGCAGTTCTACATCAGCGAAGCGTCTGCTTGTGCATACTTTTTTAAAGAATTCTTTATAACTGCCGTATAAAGTTCTCAGATCATAGGAATTCTCTTTTTCAATGATCCGATTGCATTTCCTAAGTGATATGCCTTCCGTATCCATCTGTTTCAGCACCTTGCCGAAATCCACATACGCAAGCTGACAGAAAACAAGATTATCAAGCACATTGAAAGGTGCTTCATCAAAGCTAAGATCTCCACGCCAGCGGATATAATCCGCCAAAGTTTCCTTAATCCCTTTTCGATCAGCTGTTTCCATGCTTTTATTCTAGCATATTCCAGCTACTCAGCCTGAACCGTCCCACTGATATATGCCGAGGAAATAATATTTCCCACTTTTCCATCAGCGGTATCCAGCATTGTTTCCATCTGTTCCAATGAGCCATTGCCCGCATCAAATGTCCCCGGCCATGCATCCGCCGGTCCTTTCAATGCATAGATATGAATCTCATAGGTGTGTGTGCCTGAAGGCGGATATGGACCTTTATAGGAACTTGAAGATAATGACTCTCCTGCCTCCAATGCATTGTCATGGATTCCATAAGCCTGCCAATGAAGCCAATTATCAGCCGAGATATCAATCATGTATATAGCATATTCCTCTGCTTCAGGCACAGATGTCCACGCCAGTTCCGGAGAGATATTTTCTCCTTTTGACAGACTTGTAATCCGATCTGCCCATACGCCATCCTGCAGATCTTCTGAAGTTATCTGCATCTGCACTGCAGTTTCTGTATCTGCAGTCTCAGCAATTGCAGTGCTGACGGGTGTCTGTTCTATTTCCTTCGGTGAAGAACTGCACGCACTGAGCAGCAGTCCCACTGCCAATATCACTGTTATTTTTTTCTTCTGCATTCTTTTCCTTCTGATTCGGTCAGACGAAATCTGCCGAATGCTTTTTCTTCATCCAAATGTACATCTTTGAAAAACAGCACTGCCCAGATAATCAATACGGGTATGCAAAGATAGGAAGAAATATAATAGCTTAGCAATGCACCGACAGATAGCAATGCCGACCATAGAAACATGTTATTGCGCATCTCTTTGACCATTGCATCTTTGTCATACAGTTTCTGTCTTTCCCGGCTAAGTGTATTGAAGCCGCTGATCATCTGCGCCGCACGGCCTTTTGCAAACGCAAAGACAATTCCCATAGCCGCAAACAGAACTGCAAACATCACACATGTATATGTGCCTGTATCCATACATTGTTCCTCCGTTTCCATTATGACACATTCACATTGAATCGATCATAGAAACTGGTACACTGAATGCATGAACACAGCCAACATTCACTCCATCACCCATACTCTTCTGCAGGATTACCAATGCAGAAAAGGCAGACAGTATAAGAAACGCTTCTATGCATTTATTGAGAAATTTGCCAATGACAACACATCTGGAGTTGCGGCCGTGCTGAGTCTGATTGCATCATTGGATCACGAGGAAAGAAAGAATGTCTGCTTTGTCCTTTTTGACAACGAAGAAGCAGGCCTGCTTTGCTCAAGCAGTTTCTCCAAGACATTCAAGCATTTCAGAACTGTGCCGGTATTCAATCTCGACTGTGTTGGAGATGGGGACCATTTCCTTTTCAAGTACAGGAAGAAAGATAGGAATATGTCTTTCATCAATACATGTCTTGCATTGCAGAAAGAGAATCCCGAAATGATTGTAACCAGCAGAGGATACTATCCATCGGATCAGGAAAATTTCAAGCATGGTATCGGTATTGCGGCCATGAAGAGAGACAGAAACTTCGGTATTTATTACTTCAGCAGGATTCACACAAAACACGATACTGTGCTGCAGGAAGAGAATATTGTGAAGATTGTGGAGATTCTTGCAACAGTGATTCACAGTCTCACGGAATAGCAAACCAGCACTGCACCTTCTTCAAATCCGCTGTAGCATTTTCATAGCCTGTTTGCTATAATAAGAGGCGCTGAAAAGGCATCGGAATATAGCGCAGTTTGGTAGCGCGCTTCGTTCGGGACGAAGAGGTCATGGGTTCGAATCCCATTATTCCGACCACTGAAAAAAATGCTCAGAACCCTTATATCTAAACTGGTTCTGAGCTTTTATTCATTTTGGATAGCTTTCCATTGATAATCTTATTAGGTTCTTGTCTAACATTTATCTAACAAAGTTAGACAATAGCAAGAGAAAACAGCTAAAAGAAATGACATCAAAAGAAAACCGTCATTGCCTTGGCGGTTTTCTTTTGTTAGCGATTACTCTGCAGTTTCTTTAAGGCAGAGCAGAAATGCTATCATGCCGATTGCCAGTATAATGCGTCCCAATCCAGCAACGCCCGATATGGCAGCACTCATTCCAGTACTCAGCGGAATAGCAAGAACCTGTGCCACTCCTCTAACCACAAGCATAATGACTGCTAAGATCAGTCCAATGTTATAGAAGCGCATGAAGACATTCCATTTTTTGCTTGCCGCAAGGTTCTGCCTCTCGGAAAATAATGCGGCTATCAGGAAGACTGCCATTCCTAGAACAAACAGATGCACATGTACTTTGCCAAGTGCAGTTACGCCTGTAAATCCATTCCATTTCGTGAATTCTCTATAAAATGCTCCGCCTACCATTGCGGCAATCGCATAATACAGAGAGATATTGATCAGTTTCTTTTTCATATGGTTTTATTTCCTGGTATATTCTAAATGACTCATTTAACAGTCATAAAGAATATACTTTTCTT
>CALEMD010000140.1 GCA_937902945.1 uncultured Erysipelotrichaceae bacterium
GAGTTCAGACGTGTGCTCTTCCGATCTCCTATAGCAAAGGCATTGATGCCTGCAGCAGTATCTGCTCTGTTCTCAAATAGATAACCAATGCGATGATTCTCTGCATACACTGCCGCAAGTACGCCCATCAGAAATCGAATTTCATACTCTCTTGCATAATATGTTCTGACTGCCGCATGCATAGAATTCAAAGAGCAGTTATAGAATACTGTCTTTGGATTATGCAGAGCATTGCGCAGAGAAGCAGCCATCATTGACTGCGATGTCGTAAATACAGCATCTGCACCTTTCTTCAGGGCATCGTCTATTGCCTGCTGGATCAATGCATCCGTATGGCAGTTCTCATAGAACCATGTACGCACAATGCCATCGAAGCTTTTCTCGAGATAGATGCGTCCTACATCATGATCAGCATCCCAGACCGAATCCGTTATGCTTCCTGCATACAGAAATGCAATCTTCATAGGTCTTTTCTCGGTATAGGCAGGCATTTGCAGAAAGAAACTGCTTCTAATCCTGTTCTGCTCATTCCCCGCCGGATCCTGCCGCAGTTCAACTTCTCTGTCACTGCTTTCAAGAAGAAGTTCATTCCACATCCGTTTCAGTCTTCTGCTTATTGTTTCTCTAGTACAGTCAAGAAGACTGTCAAAGCGGTATATATACAGATACATCAGAAAGGCATCGCCGGCAGTTATCTCAAGCTTTGATATATCCATTCCGTTATAAACAGATGAAAAGCGGAAATAAGCTCCTCGTACTGTATTAATCAGATCATCCGACCAGCGTGTATTGAGATCTGCCGAAAGAAAAGATGCAAATTTTCTATAGCTTCCCAATCGGGTAAAGACAATATCATATATCGGCGCCGCCTTGAAGAATTCCAAGAATTCATAGTACAGCAATACAGCCGGATCATCGTTTTTGTATGGCATAATACGGATGATATTTGCTTCAATGGATGGAACATCAAGGCTCTTCAGCACAGATACCCGCTTGTTGCCTTCCTGCACATAGAAATAATGCATATATTCATATACTTCAATCGGATCTCTGATGCCTTCATCTATCTGTGCCTCATAAAGACGCATCCATTTATTAGCGAATTCAGACGATGCATCCATCAAAGGCATGAAATTATCCGCAAATGCATTCTGCCGGCTCTCAGTTACAGTACCGGCAACTAAAGACAGCGGAATTTCAAGCAGACCAACTGGAACCTGTCCTGCAGTTTCTGCATTTTTCAAAAGATCATTCAAACACGGAAGATATGGGTTCTTATTCTGAAGCATTGCCCTGCGCCGTGCTTTTTCTGCCTGTTTCTTGGCTTTCTGGTATTCTTCAAGTGCCATGTGTACCATACTCCTTATATTATTCATGATACCACTGCAGAAGTACCCATTTGCGCAAATATACGCTAAAATAACTACTGGAGAGAAATATGAGCGAAAATGATTCCCTATTTGACAATCGAATATTCACTACTCCTTTAGCAAGCCGAATGCGCCCTGAAACGCTTGAGGATTTTGCCGGGCAGAAGCATCTGCTGGATCATGGCAAGGTTCTTAGGAATATGATCGATCAGGACAATGTGCAATCCATGATTTTCTGGGGTCCTCCAGGAGTTGGCAAAACCACTTTAGCTAAGATCATTGCCAAGTGCACCAAATCCACCTTCATCAATTTTTCCGCTGTCACAAGCGGCATCAAGGAAATCCGCGATGTCATGAATAAAGCCGAGCAGAATCGCAGTCAGGGTGAAAAGACAATTCTCTTCATTGACGAGATTCATCGCTTTAATAAATCTCAGCAGGATGCTTTCCTGCCCTATGTTGAACGCGGCAGCATTACACTGATCGGTGCCACTACAGAAAATCCTTCCTTTGAAGTCAATTCAGCTCTTCTTTCAAGATGCAAGGTATTCGTACTGAAGCCTCTAAGCAATGAAGACATTGTTTCATTGCTGAAAAGAGCTCTGACTGCACCGCAGGGTTTCATGGATAAGCATGTATCTATCCCAGATGATCTTCTGAAACTGATTGCAGGATATGCCAATGGCGATGCTAGAACTGCATTGAATACACTGGAGATGGCTGTGCTGAACGGCATACAGAAAGATGATTCTGTTGAAGTTACAAAAGATATCATCATTCAGTGTCTTTCAAAGAAAGCACTGCTCTATGACAAAAACGGCGAAGAACATTACAACCTGATCAGTGCCCTTCACAAGTCCATGCGCAATTCCGATGCAGATGCGGCGGTATACTGGCTTGCAAGAATGCTTGAAGCCGGTGAAGATCCTCTGTATATTGCCAGAAGAGTCGTCAGATTCGCCTCAGAAGATGTTGGCATGGCCGATTCAAGAGCACTTGAGGTTGCAATTGCAGCATACCAGGCATGTCAGTTTCTTGGCTATCCGGAGTGCAATGTGCATCTGACGCACGCTGTTGTCTTCTGTTCACTTGCGCCAAAATCCAATGCTCTTGAACTGGCATATAACAGTGCAAAAGATGATGCTATGAATATGCTTGATGAACCGGTGCCGCTGCAGATACGCAATGCCGAAACATCTCTGATGAAAGATCTAGGCTATGGGGATGGCTATATCTATGCCCATGACACAAAAGAAAAACTGTCTGCTATGCAATGCCTGCCAGACAGTCTCAAGGATAAGAAGTATTATAACCCTACCGAACAAGGTGTAGAAATACGAGTCAAGCAGAGAAAAGATGCCATTGATGCCTGGAAGAAGAAAAAGCGTGAAGAAATGAATCAGAAATAGCTAATTGCGGACTGTACCATCATATGTACATGCATACAGGCTTCTGTCATCTGGCACATGTGCCAGAGCGGAAGCCTTTTTCAATGCCTCCTGCCAGCAGTCAAAGAATGATGCGCTGCTTTTCATTTCTGCATTATGCACATTTTCAAATGTTTGATGATTCAGATTCAGCAGTTCATCTTCATGATCCATGCGATTATAGAGCATCAGTGATGAAATCATATGCGGTGCGCCAGCCAGCTTCTCAACAGCCGCAATCATGCGGAACTTCCTTTCAGAATTGGGGCGCAGCACTCTGAGAAAGAACGAGCATTGTCTGCATGTCTGTTCGATTTTTCTTTGGCTTACCTGCCAATTGAACACTTCTTCAAACAGATGCACATACATGCCAGACAGCTTTCGAATATCCTTTTCACTCAAAACCGTCAGAATATCTGTATCATAGTCGCTTATATCTCTGCCGTTTTTCTGAAGCATAATGCGATCAATAATCGCTTCAACACGAAAATGCCTGACTGTTTCAGTATCCTGTGAATCTCCCATGAATCTTGCATCATAGAAAATTAGAGGATGTGCACATGAATCTAAAGCATAATGAGAAATGTATCCATATATATAGCTGATTAAATCCGGATCTTCACCAGCGTACCTATTCATGAATTTCAAAGTTTCAAACGGAGACTGCTGGTGCATCAGCGAACCATAATTGCGAAGTGTTTTCTTTCCCATTCCTGCATCGCTGAAAAAGAAAAGATCAGGTCCCTGTGCTCCTAGATAAAACATATTCGGATTCGCAATCTTTTTCTGTTCATCCAATGGCAATGTGTTCTTCCATTCTCTTGCAAATTCTGCATGTGTTGTTGCAGCTGGCATAATATTACCTCATCGATATTGTAACGCATTTCGTGTTTTTTTCTAAATTCCCTATGCCCTTTGCCTGATCGGTGATGATTTTTTACAAGTATTTATCAGAATTCAGTAGTCAGTTATTCGATTATCCATGCTAAAATGCAAATAACGGAGATACAAGGATATGAAAAATAAACTGACTAATCTTGAGAAAGCATGGGTTCTTTATGATGTAGGCAATTCTGCCTTTACTATGATTATTTCTACAACAATCCCTATTTTCTTCAAGAATCTGGCTAATGCCAATGGCATATCCGCAGCCAATTCAACAGCTATATGGAGTTATACACTGTCAGCAGCAACTTTGATCGTTGCCTTGATTGGTCCGGTGCTTGGAAGAATGGCGGATTAAAAAGGCAAGAAGAAGCTCTTCTTCTCATTCTTTCTGTATATGGGTGCAATCGGCTGTTTCCTGCTGGGGTGGATCAATCATTGGATCCTCTTCATGATAGTCTTTGTAATTGCTAGAGTCGGCTACTCATCCAGTCTGATATTCTATGACAGCATGCTGACAGATGTAACAGCGGATGATCGTATGGATATGGTTTCCAGCAGCGGCTTTGCCTGGGGATATTTAGGCAGCTGTCCGCCATTTATTCTCTGTCTCCTCTTTGTTCTTCTAGGAGGAAAAATGGGACTCTCCTCTTCTGTATCAACCATTCTCTCATTTACGGTCATTGCCGTGTGGTGGTTTGCATGTTCCATTCCGCTTCTGAAACAGTATAAGCAGATTCATTACAATGAAAACATTGAAAAGAAGACTCTGTCTTCAATTATTCACAACCTGAAGCTGACGCTCCAGAAAGTCAATCAGAACAAAAACATCAGATTGTTTCTGCTTGCATACTTCTTCTATATTGATGGCGTCTTTACAATCATCAGCATGGCTACATCCTATGGCAAGGATGTTGGTGTATCGGATACAAATCTTGTATTAGCTCTGCTTCTGACGCAGATTGTTGCATTTCCTTTTGCCATTCTGTTTGGAAGGCTGTCAAAGAAAGTCAATACAAGAAAGCTCATTGAAATATGCATCTTTGGATATTCACTGATTGTTCTGTTTGCACTGCAGCTTGATAAAGCGTGGGAATTCTGGTTCCTAGCTGTATGCGTGGCTATGTTTCAGGGAGCCATACAGGCTCTGTCCCGCAGTTACTTTGCCCGTCTTGTGCCAAAGGACAATTCCAATGAATTCTTTGGTTTCTTCGATATATTCGGAAAAGGTGCAGCTTTTACAGGCACACTGCTGATGGGCATTGTCACTCAGCTTACCGGCTCTAGCACTTACGGAGTCGGTGCATTGCTGATACTGCTTGTGATCGGTTTCATCTTTCTGAAACAGATTCCGCGTGAAGCCGGCGGGAAATAGCACACAATTGAAAGATTCAGCAGAAAGCCCTGTCACAGAGACAGGGCTTTCATTTACTGCTTATTGAACCAGTGATCGCTGAGGTATCTTCCCAATCCATCATGATCAACATCCGACTCCGTAACCGCATCAGCTACTTCCAGTGCTGCCTTGCGGCCATTTTTCAGGCAGACACTCCAGCCTGCAGCCTTCATCATTTCAACGTCATTTTCAGCATCGCCGAAGGCCATAACCTCACTCAGCGGTATCTGATTATCCTGACAGAATGCCTTCATTGCCACACCCTTATTCACCCTTGGGTCCAT
>CALEMD010000141.1 GCA_937902945.1 uncultured Erysipelotrichaceae bacterium
TTTGTATGAACGTGCCGGCCGCCAAAAAGGCAAGAAAGGCTCCATTACGCTGATGCCCGCACAACCATGCCTTCCTGAAGAGTATCTCCAGAAATGGATGTGTAATAGTCATTGGATCCGCCAACGGTTACTTTTACTGCCTCAAATTCGCCGCTGCTGTTTTTAACATAGATGATAGAATTGCCGTTATCATCTTTGCCGACTGCATCAATCGGAACTGTGTAGACATCCTCTTCTGAAGAAGTGACAATCTGCACTTTGACATTCATGCCGATCAATAGAGAATCATCGGCATCATCGATCGTTACAGTAACCGCAAAGCCGGAACTGGTTGATGATCCGCCCTGGGTAGAACCGGATGTGGTTGCGACCGGCGATACTGTCTTCACTTTTCCTGAATAGGTCTTATCCACAGCATCACTGGTAATGATGGCTGTCATATCTTTCTCGATAGACTGAATATCATATTCGTCAACAGATATCTCAACCTGCAGAGAATTGATATCAGAGATAACCGCAACTGTACCGGAAGCAGCACTGCCGACTGTCGCATTGATGGCAGTTACAGTACCGGAGGTCTCAGCCTTCAGTGTGCAGTTAGCCAGATCCGTCTTCAGATCATCAAGATCATAATCCGTTACTCCGTTACTCAGTTTCTGCTGTGCTTCTATCAGTCTGGCATTGACAGTATTGAAACTGCGGTATGCCTGGGTGCACTTATCGCTTTTGCTTGAATCATATGTTCCATTGGTATACTGCAGTTCGCATGCCTCATAATAATCATTCCAGGCATCATCCTTTGCCCATTGGGCATCCTGTACATTCTTCTGCAGTTCTTCTAGAGAATCGGCATCCGATTCCTGTTTGCGGGCAATCTGCTTTTCCAGCTCTTCCGTATCCAGAGTGACAATGGTATCGCCGGCCGCAACTGTATCGCCTACAGATACATCGATTGATTTCACTGTATATTTCAGTGTCGTGGTGACATTGGAAGTATTCTGAGATGAAATGGCTCCGGAAGCCGTTACTGTATTCTGCAGCGAACCCTTGCTCAGGGTAACAGTCCGTACATATGCTTCTGCCGCCGGTGTCTTTGTATCGTTCTTTCTGCCAAAGAAGAAATACAAGGATCCAAGCACAACTGCAATAACCAGCAGAATAATCCAGAATTTCTTTCCGAATCTATGCTTTTTCTTTGGCTTTACTTCTTCTGTATCCTCAATTTCTTCCGATTCATCCACAAATGAACTATCGTCCATCTGTTCTTTCCTGTTCTCTTCCATGTCCCTAGCTCCTTATAAACGGTTCAATCTTATACTGAATCAATGACGTTCAATTGATATTTTTGTGAATTCCCTGTGAAGAATCCTACTTTTCCTTGAATTCATTCAGCAT
>CALEMD010000142.1 GCA_937902945.1 uncultured Erysipelotrichaceae bacterium
TCAACGAGTGCAATATTTGTTTTCTTGGAAGCAATCTTGATTGAATCAAGAGCAACAACAATCAGCAAAATCGATCCTCTAACAACGGATTGTGCATTAGAATTTACTGAAAGCAACAGCAGTCCATTGTCTAGTATACCGAGCACAAGAACACCAATCATTGTACCAGATATCTTACCTTCCCCGCCTCTAATTGATACACCGCCCAAACATGCGGCAGTCATGCAATCAAACGAATAAGAAGATCCGGCTCCCGGCTGAGATGCATTCGTTCTTGCAACAAGGATCAACGAAGCAATGGCGGAAGCGAAACCGCAGAAACCATACATAAGAATTGTCAGTTTATCAACATTGATTCCTGCCAGTCTTGCAGCTTCCTTATTACCACCCATGGCATAGATATAACGACCAAGATATGTCTTGTTCATTACCACCCAAACGAATGCAACAAAGGCGGCTAAAATAATAATTGGAACTGGAATCACACCTAAATATCCCTGTCCTATGAATTTAAATGCTTGCGGCATTCCGGTAATCGGATAGCCACCGGTAATCAAATATGCAATTCCTTGCAATACAAGCATTGTTCCTAGTGTTACAATCAACGGTGCTATATTCAATTTAACTGCGATAATTCCATTAATGCATCCTAGTCCAATGCCCACGAGAATTGTCAAAATTATGGCGACTGGAATAGGAAGATTGAGTGTCACCATGAAAGTTCCTGCAAGCATTCCGTCAACTGCAAGCTGTGCTCCGACAGAAAGATCCATGCCACCACCGATCATAACCATTGATACACCTGATACCACAATACCGAATATTGAAACCTGCCTGAGAATATTAATAAAATTGTTGGCTGACAGAAAATTCGGTGCAATCACGGAGAATACCAATATCAATATTGCCAAAAAGATAAATGTGCCATATTTCTTATATATCTGCAATGCCTTCATAGTTTCTATGCCTCCTGTCTGGAAATTGATGCAAGATCCAGAATCCTATTCTGATCAAATTCACTGCGTTTTAATTCACCGGTTTTTGCGCCTTCGGAAATTACGATAATTCGATCACACATTCCAAGCAATTCCTGCATGTCCGAAGATACCATTATCAATGCATTCCCTTTTGCGGCCAGAGAATTCATCAGTTCATATATTTCATGTTTAGCTCCAACATCAATTCCTCGTGTCGGTTCATCAAATATCGTAATGCTAGTATTTGCCGCTAGTGTCTTTGCAATCACAACTTTCTGTTGATTGCCTCCAGAAAGGTTCTCAACCAGTTGATCATTGCTTGGTGTCTTGATTGAAAACTCACGCGCATACTGATTTACAATGCTGTCTTCCTTTTTCGAATCTACTATTAAGCCTTTGCAATACTGACGAATATTGTTTATCACAATGTTTGACTTGATTGAAAGCCGCAGGAACACCCCCTGGTTCTTTCTATCTTCCGGAATATAGCCAATTCCGGCTTTAATTGCATCACTGCAGGAACGAATGTTCGACAGTTTCCCGTTTATATAGATTTGCCCAGACTCTTTTCGATTTGCTCCATACAGAACTCTCATCAATTCCGTCCGTCCTGCTCCTACTAGTCCTGCAAATCCGAGAATTTCTCCTTTATGAAGTTCAAACGATATATCGGAATCGCCATTCCCATATAAGTGTTCAACCTTTAGTACTTCTTCACCTAATACACCCTTCCGTTCCGGGAAACTTTCTACCAAATCTCTTCCAGCCATCAGGCGAATAAGGCCCTTTCTATCAATGTCTTCAACATTCATTGTAGATATATACCTACCATCACGCATAACAGTTATTCTATCTGCAATCTCAAACAATTCTTCCAGACGGTGTGATATGTATATAATTGTCACACCTTTTTCTTTTAGAGTTCTGATGACCTGAAACAGCGTTCCAACTTCATGTACCGTCAGTGGTGCGGTAGGTTCATCCATAATCAGAATTTTAACATTTCTGCTTACTGCTTTTCCAATTTCAACCAATTGCTGTTTTCCAGGAGAAAGATTTCTAACCAGTGTTGATGGATCAATATCAACATTCAACTGTTTGAAGATTTCTCTTGTTTTGTTTTCTCTTTCATCCAAATTTACAAAAATGCTATGATCAGTATTTTCACCAAGATATACATTCTCTGCAACTGTTGCACTAGGCACCAACATGAACTCCTGATAAATCACCTCTATTCCAAGAGTCTTGGAAAGTTTCGGATTCATTTTTGTATATGTCTTTCCGTCAATTGTCATATTTCCACTATCCGGTACAATTGCCCCGGATAACATTTTTATCAAAGTTGATTTTCCCGCTCCGTTTTCACCGACCAATGCATGAACTTCTCCACGCTTTACACCGAAAGAAACGTTATTAACTGCTATAACACCTGGATATGTCTTCACCAGATTTTCAACACTCAAAATTAATTGTTCTTCCATATTGTGCCCTTCCTCAAAAACAAGCGACAGATTAATATCCAAGTATTAATCTGCCGCTTTACACTCGACTGTCAGTTAATTACTGGAAATCCTTTACGTTATCTATTGTGATTTTAGAAATCTGCATTGTAACAACATCTTTGTTTGTTACGTCACCATCCATATACTGCTGTGTTAAGTCAGCAACCTGCTGTCCGAGAGAACCAAACTGCAATGTGCCTCTTTGCACATCGTTATTAGCAATATAATTGATTGCTGCTTCAGTTCCATCGCAGGAGAAGATACCAAAGTCATCACCATTTCTGCCGGCAGCCTTTACTGCTTCAACAGACTCAACTGCAGCAGCATCGCCATAACAGATAATCATATCCAAATCGGGATACTTCTGAAGCATTGTTTCGGTTGTTGATGTACCTGAACCAACAACATCTTTTCCAATATCAACTACTTCAAGAAGACTTGAATCTGGGCACAGTTCAGCAAATTTGTCCTGAATGCCCTGTCCTCTGTTTTGCATATCAGTGTTCTGATAAGTTGTGTATACAACATAGTTTACAACACCATCATGCTGTGAAATGCTCCAATCAGCAGCCATTTCAGAAATCATTTCGCCAATCTCGTACTGATCAGAATTAATAGCAATATCATAAGAATCTGTGACAACGCCTGCCTCAATAACCAGAACGCCCTGATCCATTGCCGCCTGCAGTGCATCATCGCTAGACGAATCAGAAACCATTGCCAAGATGACGTTCGTTCCGCCAGTTACCATATTTTCAATTGCTGTTACTGCTTTCCCAGAGTCGTTATCGAATGATGTGGCTGAATATCCCCATCCATTTTCAGTGCACGCTGCTTCTAGATCATTTCCGATACCGATCATGAATTCTGTCTGCAATGTCGGAGCCAAATAACCAATCTTCGGGGTCTCTGTTGCTATTTTCTTAGTACTTGTGCTTGTTGCCGAAGCCGTTGCTGCTGAATCGGATGTTGCTGTAGCTGTAGTAGATGAACTGCATGCAGTCATACTTACAGCCACCACAGCAGTACAAATAATACGTAAGAATTTCTTCATTTTCTTTTCCTCCTGTTATCAAAATCGAAATACTTCTTACTATCTTAAGTCTATCTGTAAGCCCTTTCATGTGTAATGTGGCAAATCTTGGTTTTGGGTAGACAATAATTGGTTTTATGTTCTCTGATGGCTTCTATCTAAGTACAATGTCGAGAGTATAATAATCCCAAATATCGACAAAACTCCCGAAGAAGACAAGCCTAACAACTGAATGATTGCTTCCAACAGTACCAGTTCGCTTGTGGCCAACAGAGATCTGAACACTATATTCCGAGGATTAAGTGTATTACGGCCGCATATAGTTGCTGCAGTTATCATCTGATAAGTTAGAGTATTTGAATCAAACAGATTTGGTATAATCGTCCGATGGATGAGACATAATGAAGTCATCGACATCATTACAGATGCAATAATTGAAGCAACAATAATAATTTTCCCCCTATTCATTCCCGATTTTTTTGCAAGACTTGGCACTTCCCCGATAATAAACGTGCTTCTACCATACGTGGTCCGATTGAAATACCACCATGCAAAGATAAGAGTGCTCAGAAGAAGAATGAGATAAATACTGTTATTAGAAGAAAGTACGACAAAACTCCCTTTGTGCTTTTCTGTAATCCAATAGTAAATTAATGAAGAAACTGCAGCCAGAATTGCCTTCAGTGCAAATGTAAAAATTTCGAATGGAAATGATATTTTCCATGCGAAATACCCTTTCAGCATTCCAATTATCATTGCTAGCAGCAGTGTAAGCACAATAGATAACCAGATAGGTAACTGCATGTTGATTACAAAAATAGCAATTATTCCACTGAACAGTGCAACAATACCTCCAGAAGAAATATCCGTATAACCAAGTGAGCACAATATCAGCTGTCCCATAACCGCCGGCAGTAAAGCAATGGTCTGCTTCATATAAATCAATGTAGAAACATGTAGTTGCGTAATGAGCATAAATAAAATTACTACCGCAAAATACAGCAAATAGTGCCAATTTTTCATAATCAGTTCAGTCGTTTTTTTCATATTCATTTGTTTTCACTATCGCACCATTTTCATAGTAAATTTCATGATCGAAAAGACCAACTTTCAAAATTGCAGAATCTTCTGCCAGATAATTGGTTTTGCTTGAGGAAAGCACAATAATTGCAGTATCACGTTTTCTAAATAAACTAAAGTATTGAGAAAAGATTCCTCTTCCCTGCTGATCCAAATGCAGAAAAGGTTCTAGAAGAATCAGTACAGCCGGATGAAATATCAGCCAGCTCTCTAGTTGTAAAGACAGACGATCAGATCTGCTCATCCTCTGTAGATTTCCTTCTGAAGACGGATGCTGTTTTTTCCATTCCCGGAATGCAGCTTCAAAGATTCCTTCAGGAAGAACAATTCCTGGTCGGGAAGCTTTCCGCATACTTGGCAGGATAAGGTTTTCCGTTGGAGACAGTTCTGGGAACATTCCCTTAATTCCATACTGATCCAGTCCAATAATCGGAAATGTCTCGTGTTGAAATCTCCAATTTACAGGAAGCGGTCTGTTTCTGAAATACAACTGCCCACTCCGTGTTCCAATAAATGTATGATAAAGTTGATTCTTCTTTTCTACGTCATATTCTATAATCGAAATTAATTCACCAGGATAAACAGACAAATCAAAATAAACATCACTTAATTTCAAACCGCGTGCCTGAAAAACCGGACCTGATTCACTAGCATTCCTATAAAATGAAGAGCGAGCATTGGTATCTCTATTGAAAGGCACCAGATTTGTTTCATCCATAATCTGAGAAATACTCACTTTCATCTGTTTAATGATATTTCCTCCTTTAAACAGAATGCACTTATCTGCCAGTTCAGTAACACCTTTCTGACCATTCGTACTCCATACAATGCAGAAAGGATAAACTTCTTTCAACAAAAGAATATCAGATCTCAAAATGCTGATATCTGCTTCGCTATAACCTTCAAAATCTTCTTCAAGTGCTATTATTTTTGCTCCCTGAATTAGTCCTTTACCAATCTTCAGAAGAAGAAACTCCATCTGACTGAGTGTGCCAATGTCGTCTAGCAACGAGTGTTTTGGAAGAATGATTTCCAACAATTTACGTCCTCTGCTGTTTTTTGATTCATAATTTAAACTAATTTTCGCGCACCCATCTCTGCACATTAAAAACAGATAATCAGCAACTGTGATGTTGCAGAAATGATATAAAGAAATACTTTCAGAATCAGAGACAAGGTGAACATTTTCATTTAGTTCTTCAATGCTACACGGATGTCCATATAGTTTTATATTCCCTGATGTCTTTATAGTTCTTCCACAGATACAATCAAAAAAACTGAGTCGTCCACTGTCTCTATCACCCAAAAGTGCAGATATTTCACCCTCTCTAAAATTCAGGTAAGCATCATTCGTTTCTCTTACATTGTCATATTCTGTACGCAGAGCAATTGTTTCCAAAATGATCTGGTTCATGATGTAAGATTTCCTCCGGACTTATCAGACTTGATGCTGTTATCATTGCTTTCTCTTGGCAAAACAATTTCAACATCAGTGCCACTTTTTGGAGTGCTATATACATGCATGCCGTAATCAGATCCGAACAGAATATTGATGCGTTTGTTCACATTTTCCAGTGCAATTCCGTTGCCATGGGATAAAAGCGGTCTGGAAATCTGATCTCTCTTTCCTTGAATTCTTGCATTCAGTTCATTTAGAGTGGCTTCATTCATACCATCTCCATCATCTGAAACAGTAATCAACAAATGAGAATCATCTGCATCAATTTCAATGCTAATGATTCCTTTGGTCTTATTTTCAAATGCATGTAGAATACTGTTTTCAACAATTGGCTGAAGCATTAGTTTTGGAACATAACAATTATCAAGCATTTCTTCATCCGCTAAATAATCAATCACCAGTTTAAAACGATCAGGGAATCGATAGTTCTGTATAAATGTATACTCCTGAATGTTCTGAATTTCATCCAGTAATGTAACCACATTGTCTTTTCTTGAAATACTGTATCGGAAGAAACAGCCTAGTTGTTCTAGCATGGAAGCAATATCCTGATTATTATCGATTAATGCCTGCCCACGTATGCACTCTAACGTATTATAAAGGAAATGTGGATTGATCTGTGACTGAAGAGCCTGTAGGGTCGACTGTCTATCATACTCTTCAGCTTCTTTCCGTTCTAGCATTTCTTTTTGCTGCCTGTTAACAATTTCATCCAGCAGTTCATGGTACGGGATCTTAGCCCACATTTCATTACTCTGGACAGAGAAATAATCATGGCTGTCAATGGACTCAATCAGCATCTTCTTGATTTGACTATCATAGTATTTGCCTTTGATTATAAAAGTTAGCAAACAGGCAATAGTTACCACTGCAACAATTGTTAACAATGCTTTAGACCAATCAAAGATAATACCAGTCAGCAATATTAACATCTCGACAATAATACATAGTGAATACCAATTTTGTTTCATCTCGTTATGAATACATCTTTCTGTATAGCGATGGTTTTATTCCCACAATTCTCGTGAAATTCTGTGAGAAATATCTAGTATCAGTATATCCAACGTGAAGAGCTATGCTTGCCATAGTCTCAGATGTTGTCGTTAGCATCTCTTTCGCACGATCAATCCGATACTGAGTGAGATAATCCTGAAATGTTTCTCCGGTTTCTTTTTTGAAAAGTGTCGATAAATAAGAGGAATTCATCTGCAGCTGATCTGAGATACTCTCCAGTGTGATTTTTTCTCCATAATGATTTTCAATATAGTCAAGAGCCTCACGAATTGGTTTTCTCGTCTGTCGTTCTCTATCTCTACTCTGCTGTGTAAGAAATAGTGGAAGCTCGCTCTTCATATTTTCAATCATCATCTCCACATTCCAGCAGTGTTCTATGATATTTGTAATACGAATCCGTTCTTTATCAGTCTGTGCAGTCTGCGGGAATACCGAAAAGAATGCATCAATAAAACTATTTGCATTATTAATGTAGCTGTTCGCATTGATATTGTTTTTTGAAGAAATATCTGAGAATGATGTATCAATTAAAGATGCGAGTTCTGCTGAATTGAACGAGATAACCGCATTGTGAATTCGCGTCTGAAATTTTGCACTCAGATATCCGCTATCTGGGTCATCCGGTATGACTATATCTGTAATAACTATCCTTGTACCAAGTATCAGTCTTTGCACGATCCTCTTTTCAGCCAAACGGATGGATTCTCCTATTCTTTCAAACTGGCAGGAATTGCCAAGAGCCATTGTTATCCGATAACCAGGTACAGCTTCAACATGATTGCTGATCTGTGTAAATGCTTTCTTAATATCAAAAAGAATCTCAGAATTCTTTTTCTGATCATAGTTTATAATCCCATAGAGTTCGCTGTTATCTGTACTAGCATATAATTGTTCGTAAACACCGGAACCAAAGTACTCCTCTAGCTGATTAATCACGTTCTTTGCAACAAATCTATCCTGTAGCTGATCTTCGGTATTTGGATCGTCATAATCGAACTTCAAAACAAACGGCAGAAAGGCTCCCTGTTGTAAAGACGTATGATACTGTTCATTGAATTGAGTAAGTGTTCCGTCAAAATCGTCCTTAGTTAATACTTTCAATGCTTCAACCCCACTTAAAAGGTGCTCTCTTTTCGCGGATTCTTGCAGGATTTCTTTTTCTTTATTAATCTGTACAGTTTCGGAATGTCTTATACACACCTGTGAAAGAACACGGTTCAATTCGGCCTCATTAACCGGTTTCAGCAAATAATCTTCAACACCATATTTCAAAGCGGTTCTAGCATATTCAAATTCTTTATATCCGCTGATAAGAATAAAATGAGGACTTAAACCCGCTTCGCGAGATTGCCGAATCAATTCCAGTCCATCGATTATCGGCATTTGAATATCGGTAATCACAATATCCGGATTCTCACTAATAATATACTGAAGCGCTTCCTTGCTACTCTCAAACACTTTCATCAGACGCATGTTCAATGCATCAAAATGAATCAGTCTTGACAGCATTTGACCAATTCTATATTCATCGTCAATGATTACAACGGATAAGTACTCTGGCATATTGGTTTCCTACTTATGTTTTGAATTATACCATATCATGATATCTATTTGTTATTATTTTACACAGAACCCACTTCACTTGTTTAAATTTCAGCCACTTCAGAGCACATAAATCAAGAGTAGTGTCGGAAACTCGATAGGTATCTGACAGCCGAAGAGACTGGAGATATAG
>CALEMD010000143.1 GCA_937902945.1 uncultured Erysipelotrichaceae bacterium
ACTATTGCCGGCAGTTCAGCTAGGTCATTTGGAACAGTCCAGTCCAAAGTAACATTTGTGAACGGTGCCTGTGTTCCCCATCTGGATGGTGTATTGACACCATAGATAAAGGACTGGATGCACTGTTTCACTTCTTTATAGGAAAGATTGTCTACTTTAACAAACGGAGCGAGGTATGTATCAAAGCTTGAGAATGCCTGAGCGCCAGCCCATTCATTCTGCATGATGCCAAGGAAGTTGACCATCTGATTGGCAAGAGTGGAAAGATGCTTTGCAGGGGAAGATGTAATCTTGCCCGGAATGCCTCCCAGCCCTTCCTGTATCAGCTGTTTCAAAGACCATCCAGCACAGTAGCCTGTCAGCATGCTCAGATCATGAATGTGAATTGCGCCGCTTCTGTGGGCATTGGCAATCTCTTCATCATAAACTTCTGACAGCCAGTAGTTGGCAGTGATAGCTCCAGAATTGCTAAGGATCAGACCGCCTACTGAATAGGTAACTGTAGAATTCTCTTTTACACGCCAGTCCAATGCTTTGACATAGCTGTCAACGAGTTTCTTATAGTCCAGCGTCGTATCTTTGATATGACGCAGATTCTCTCTCTTCTTACGATACAGAATATATGCTTTGGCAACATCTGCATATCCTGCTTCGCTCAGAACCTTTTCAACGGAGTCCTGGATCTGTTCAACAGTAATCATTCCGTCTTTGATCTTCGGTTCAAAATCGCTTGTAACACGCAGTGCGATCATATCTACAATTCCTGGTGTATATTCTCTTTCACAGGCAACAAAAGCTTTTTCAATAGCCGCGCTGATCTTCTTTACGTCAAAATCTGCCTTTGATCCATCTCTTTTTACTATACGATACATATCCCTCAGTCCTCCTTGACTCCCCGCAGTTTCACATGCGGTACATATTCTGCAGCGGTCTTGCGCAGTTCTTCCATTTCTTCAGCATTGTATGCACTGTATATTGGGTTGATTACATTCCCGCTGTCCATATACTGCTGCAGATAATACTTCTCTGCGCCCCTTATCCACTTTGCTATCTCTTCTATATCTTCTTTAGTATGCAATTCCCTTACAACTGTTGTACGGAATTCATAATCTACATCGCCCTGCATCAGATAAGCAGCACTTTCCTTGATCCTATCGATTGAGAACACATCTTTGTTCAGACCAACTGTTTCTGCATATCGATCCGGTGAATTCTTGATGTCCATTGCTACATAATCTACCAAGCCAGTTTCACACAGCTGCTTCAGCTTATCCGGATCATTTCCGTTGGTATCAATCTTAACCAGATATCCTAGTTCCTTGATTTCTTTTACAAAATCAAGCAGACCTTCCTGCAGCAGAGGCTCTCCGCCGCTGATGCATACTCCATCTAACAGGCCCTGCCGTTTCTTCAGATAATCAAGTACTTCATCCGCCGGGAAGAATTCATAATTCTCCGGAAGGAATACGAGGTCCTTGTTATGACAGAACGGACATTTGAAACTGCATCCCCCAGTGAATATCGTTGCGGCCACCTTGCCTGGATAATCAAGCAGCGTCATCTTCTGCATGCCGCCGATCTTAATGCCATGGTAGCGATCCTCTGGAACTAAATACGTTCTTGAATTGTCACATACCTTTGCAAGCATGGATTCAAACGTATCGATGTCTACATCTTCCGCAATACGGCTTCGGCAGTCATTGCGCAGATCATAAAGTGCATTCATAATCTGAGCTGCTTTCTGTGTCGTGTATAGCCGCTTCACCCTTTTATCGTTTTCATCAACCTTAGTCTGAACATAGCCCTGTTCTTCTAAGCGCTGAATACTCTTGGTTGTTGTCCCCTTATCTACTTCCCCGATTCTAGTCACTTCCTGCATCGTAATGCCTTCATGTTCGTTGATAAAAAACAAGAACATTACCTGACCTGAACCTATGTCATATGGGGCAAGAACCTTATCGAAATATTTCTGGATGTTGCGGTATAGCACGGAGATATTGATTTGAAAATTCCCAGTATTCTCCATAATTTATACCTTTTTCGGACTGATATTCAGCATATTTTCCAATTTAGTTGGATATCCTACTAATATCGTGCCTATATTCAATATTAGCTTACCAGCCATCAATGTCAATCTGAAAAAAATGAAATAAAATAAGTGAAATAGTCGCATAGTTGCACTTCCAACTATTTCCCACAACGCGAAGCAGAAGACAAGGCATTTTATGCGATTATTTCCCTTTCAAATTCAAAATTGATTAGTTTGTTCTTCAAATCGTTCTTTGATTCACAAAGAAAAACTGCATTTCAGCAGTCATGATTTCCTTGATAGGCTACTCCTCCAAAATGCATAATCTCCATTCTCATTTTTTCTGTGCCTGAATATCCTAGTTTTTCCAGTTCAGAAGATGCCTTACGTAAAGCTTTCGGAAATTCATAAACCATTCTGTCAAAATGTCGCATTGCCGCAGAAACTGACAATCCCGTCTGCTTGGATGCTCTTTCAAAAGAGCTGCGCTTAATCATATCCAGTTTCAAATCTCCGCCAATTGCAAAAGCCATATCTTTTGTACAGCTTTCATACATGCTTGTACATACTATATCGTATGCTGGAGCAAGTCTTATTTTTTTCATATCCTTTGAATACAGCAAAGAAATGTTCTTCAGATGACCGTCGGTATTCCCAATCAGATAATTAAATACAATTCTTTCCCACAGTTTCATCTCGTCCGCAATAGGATCAAAGGAGTATTCCTTAAGTAATTCAAAGCTTCTTTTCATATAGTTCTGATTTGTGTTATTTTCATATTTATCATAATTTGCTATACCTAAAGCCTGGGCAAAATCTTCTTGATGAAGACGAAGAGGAACATGATGCATACCAATCATTTTTGAATCGGCAGCCATCAGCCTGTCATATCTTTGCGTTGCCAAAAGTACATCCTCATCATTTCCACTTCCTGTGTTAATAATAAAACTTTTCGGAACATCGATTCCCAGATATTCTGCGGTCATCAAAGATAACTGTTCGTTTGTGACAATACTTTTCAATCTGATATGACTCTGTTTTACAATGTGCGTACTGGGTGCTTCGCCAATAGGCAGATACCACTTTCCAGAATTCCGCTCGAGATACAAGCCGACTTTTCCTGACGCTCCCGTCAAAGATAGATGAGCTTTTGTGATCATATCCAATGAAGCAGAAGTACCTTCTTCAGCCAGTTTCTTTAATTCTTCTTCAGTGACAGGAACATATTCCATCGTATTTGCATCACAATTTATTTTTATTGCTCCCAAGCATTCTTTTCCCAGGGTTTCCAGAATTGACAAATAATCGTTCTCTTCTGTTCTGATAAACTGAGCAAGCGAATGACGTGTATATCCTTCTGGCAGCAGTCCATCAAAAAAGCACCTTGTTTTTGCAGAAGTAAATGCTTCTTTCTGCAAGGGAAGGCTGATTGATATTGCAGGATGCTCAGGGTTGGCTAGATATGATTCGCTATATTGAAACACTGCATCATCAGCAGCTCTGCCAAAAATTTCCCCAACAACTTCCTGTACGCCATTCAATTCAATTTGAATTGTAAGTTTTCTCATTACCTGCCCCGCACCTCAACAAATACATCCATGCCAAGCAAATTCGCAATAGTGATGGATTTCCCCAGTTCGGCAGTTTCTTTTCCGTTTTCCAAATCCGAAAGAAAACTGGCACTGATCCCCGTCATCTCAGTTAAATAAGCTTGTGTATAATGCAGTTCTTTTCTTCTGTTTCTAACGGCTTTCCCAAACGCCTCAGCATTGTTTGTCTTCATTTTTCTCCAATCACAGCCGTACGGCTATGAATCATATTTTAACACAAGATTATAGCCGTGAAGCTATATTCTATACAAATCTATGAATTATAGCAGTACGGCTATTCCAATGCCTTTCGATTCAGCTATCTGCCGACCAGTTCCTTCAGTGCTGCTTTATAGGAAACCATAATCTCTTCCATCTGTGCATATGTATCCATCAGTGCTAATTTGTTTTTAATAGATTTGCTCTGCGGCATACCTGAAACATACCAGGCAGCCATACCGCGCATCTTCCGCATTGCAGTTCTTTCTGACTCGTCCTCGCAAAGTCTTCTTGCATAATCCAGACTCATATCAATTCTTTCCAGATAGGAAGGTTCCTGATATTCCGCATTCTGCAGGGCTGCATTGACTTCGGAAATAAAGAAAGGCCTGCCTAATACGCCTCTGCCGATCATCACGGCATCGCATCCCGTGTACTTCTGCATCTGTATTGCATCCTGCACGGTAAGGATGTCGCCATTGCCTATTACAGGTATAGAAACCGCCTCTTTCACCATCTTTATATAATCCAGATTGACATGTCCTTCATACATCTGTGAGCGGGTGCGTCCATGGATTGCAATGGCACTGATGCCAACTTCTTCTAGGCGTCTTGCCAGATCTGCCGCAATTATATGTGTGCTGTCCCTGCCAGCACGCATCTTAACCGTTACCGGCCGATCCGCATTCTTCACTGCTGCTTCAGCAATCTGCACGGCAAGATCAGGATAATCCAGGAGATAGCTGCCGGAATGTGCTTTCAATACTTTTGTAACAGGGCAGCCCATATTGATATCAATGATGTCACAATCTGTATGCGTACAAAGGTATCCAGTCGCCTCTGCCATGGTTTCAGGATCTCCCGAAAACAGCTGCAGTGACACCGGATGTTCTTTCTTTGAAGTCCTGCACATATCAAAAGTCTTCTGGTTCTGGTAATGAAGTGCCTTATCACTGATCATTTCACTGACACACAAACCAGCACCGGCCTCTTTGCATACTTCTCTGAAAACTGGATTGGATATTCCTGCCATCGGCGCAATGACGATAGGATTGTCAATCTTTACACTTCCTATTTTCCACATGTATGGCGTTTCTCCAGTATTGCGCGCAGTTCTTCTTCAGAGAAGGTGTATTTTGTACAGCAGTACTGGCATACAATCTCTGCCCCATGGTCTTCATTGATCATATCTTCAAGATCTTTTTCCTTCAGTACTGCAAGAGAATCAAGAAAATGCTCACGGCTGCATCCGCAGTGCCACTGCACATCCTTGTGAGACATAATCTCAGCATCTGGAAACAATGAAAGAACCACTTCATCCACAGATTGCATTTCCTTCATCAGCGTGGATATCGGTTTCATGTTCTGCACTGTCTTTTCAACTGTTTCAATGACTTCTTCCGGTGTATCCGGCATCAGCTGTATAAGCAGACCGCCCGCACTGGCGACTGAATAATCCTTATCAATCAATACGCCTACCGCAATAGCAGTCGGTGTCTGTTCACTCTTCACAAAATATGCCGCAAAGTCATCGCCGATCTCACCGCTGACGAGATCTACCGTGCCGGTGAAAGGTTCCTTGAGTCCCTGGTCAAGCATGACTCTCAGATACCCATCCCTGCCTACCGCTCTGCCTACATCCAGCTTGCCTGTCTGTTCATTGAAGTAGTCAATATGCGGATCTCCTATAAAACCTCTTACATTGCCCTTGCCATCTGCCTGGGCAAGTATAGTTCCAGCCGGTCCATGACCGTTGATATTGACTGCATAGCGGTCGTTTTCATTCTTCAAAGTGCTTGCCATAATTGCCGATGCACTCATAACTCTGCCTAATGCTGCACAGGAAGTTGGATACAGATCCTGTTTCTGTCTTGCCTGTTCCACCATTGCAGTGGTGCATACCGCATGGATGCGGATTGAATTGTTCAGTGCTGTAGCACTGATAGCTATATCTTTCATTTCATACTCCTGATGCAGCGCTCGTTTGTGCGCTTCATTTCCCTTTCATCTATTTTCAATATTCTGCGATCCGCTGTAAACAGACCATTGCATTCATCTTCTACATCGCTTACCTGTGTATATATGCATCCGGCAAGTCCTTTTTCAATTGCCGGCATAATCTCTTGGCTGTACAGTTTCTGAATGGCTTCATCAAGTCTGATGCGGTCCTTGAATATTTTATATCCGGATAGTTTCTTTGGCTCGCTATGCGCACTTTCAAGATATGTATAGCCGCCGAATTCACTCAGCAGCAGGATTCTGTCATCCTTGCGCATCGGCGTGTGAAACGCATGGAAATAAACATGCCGGCTGTTGAAATCTCCTGCCCCCTGATCAAACCATCCAGACGCACTGTCTACCAATCGAGTGGTGTCATAGTTCTGTATATGCTCGCTGACCTTTCTGCTGTCAAACTGCCCCCAGCCTTCGTTAAACGGCACCCAGCTGCAGACACATACGCAGTTATACAGGTTATCAAGCATCTGATCAAGCTCATAATAATAGTTCTTCCGGCTCTGCAGATCTTCACGCCCGGTTTTTTCATATTGGTTATCCTTGATCTTCCGCTGTCCAAGCATCGGTCTGATTCCATGATACTTCAGATCATATGATCCGCCTCCGCACGGCATATCCTGCATGACAAGAATGCCTATTCTGTCACACCAGTAATACCATCTGCGGCATTCCACCTTAACATGTTTTCTGAGCAGATTGAAATGCATATCGTGGATCTTATTCAGTTCGAACTGCATGGCTTCATCACTTGGATACGTCATCAATCCATCCACACTGTAGCCTTGATCCAATAGACCGCTTAGAAACAGCGGTTCATTGTTTAAACAGAAGCGCGTATATCCCGTACCATCTCTAGCAGCTGAGAACTTCCGCATGCCAAAATAGCTCTTTATTGTTTCATCTTCTGTTTGAATATAGAGGTCATATAAAAACGGATCATCCGGAGTCCACGGATGGAACTTAGGCATCTCTACAGTATAGTTTTTATCATTGGTTATGCCGCGGCTGATCATCTTTCCGCCGGCCGCAACATTGATCACCGCCTGGGTGAAATTTCCTGCCAAGCGGATATAGACTCTTGAAGCATCATAGTCTACCGTAATCTTGAGATCCTGCACAAATGAGGCAGGAACATTCTCCATCCAAACCGACTGCCATATGCCGCTGCTTGGCGTATACCAAATACCGCCATGTTCAATTCTCTGCTTGCCGAAAGCAAGTGATGACTGATCACTGTCGTCATTGCACTTCACAAGGAGTACGTTATTCTCTTTGATCATTGCAGTCACGTCCAGACTGAACGGTGCGTATCCACCTGCATGCATACCAGCAGGAAGACCATTCAGATAGACCGCACACACCTGATCAACCCCTTCAAAATTAAGCATTGTGCGCATATGAAGCGGTTTGTATTTAAAGAACTTCTGATACCACAGAGTTTCTCCAGGCCGCAGTTCTTCCTGCGTCCCAGAAAGCTTTGAACCCAACGCAAAAGGAACCAGAATATCTTTCCAGTTCTTTTCGTTCGGCTGTTCGCCTGCCTGTACAATCTGATATTTCCAAAGTCCGTTCAGACTGAAAAAACTGTTTCTCTGCAGCTGCATCCGCGGATACTCCGGAAGCGGATTCTGCCGGTCCAGTTTTTCTGCCCATGGGCTCAGAAGAGTCATATCATCTGTAATCCTTCCGCTTTCGCTTAAACACAAAGTGATACAGGATAACTGCAATCAATGCGCAAGAATGTGCGCACAGAATAATCTTTACAATTTTCATCTGCGTTGCCGCATCTGAACCAGCCTGCATTGCATACAGCACACAGATAACCGCTGACACTCCAACTGCAATCAATTCAACTGCTGAAACTTTCAGATCTGTTTTCCATAGAGGATTCATGCACAGCGGCAGAATGCATGATGCCGCAAGTACAATCCAGAATGAAAGATTCAGCCATGAAAAGTAAGTCTGCTGGATCATAAACAGAATGACTATAGACATAATCAGTCCGCCTGCTGCACCTGCTAAAGCGTGCATGAATATTCTTTTTGCCTTATTCTCTTCATCCATGTCTTTTCACCCATTCCATCCCCAAAGTATTATATCAATGTTTCAAAAGGAGAATGCCAACGGCATTCTCCTGTTTTAATCAGTGCGCCGTATTCTGATGATCGACGTCTTCCGGTTTCTTCTCTTCCGTTTTCTGCGGTTCGTCTACCGGTTCAGTACTATCTGTATCCTGCGGTTTATCTTCTTTCAGATTCTCCGGTTTATCCTTAATCTCTTCATTTGGTTTATCAGCCGGTTTGTTTATTGCCACTTCAAAGTCCTTGGCAATGGATTCACCTTTAATAACCTTATCAATCTGCTCAGCAGTCAATGTCTCATACTCCATCAATGCTGCAGCAATTTTTATCAATTCATCACGATGCTTTTCAAGTATTTCACGTGCATGCTTATGCGCTTCATCGATGATCTTTCTAACTTCCTGGTCAATCTCAAATGCGACCTGTCCGGAAACGTTTGTCGGCGAGTTGTAATCTCTGCCTAAGAATACGTTCTCAGATCCGCTGTCGTACTTCACCGGACCTAGATCACTCATGCCATACAGAGTAACCATGTCTCTAGCAATATTGGTTGCATTCTGTATATCATTTGCGGCACCGGTAGTAATATCGTCAAAGAACATTTCCTCAGAAGCACGTCCGCCCATATACGATGTGATCGTCGCAATCAGATCACTCTTGGTGTTCATCATCTTCTCATCCTTCGGAGTCATCAGGTTATAGCCGCCTGCCTGACCTCGCGGAATAATGGTGACTTTCTGCACTATGGATGCATCATTCAGATACAGACCGATAATCGCATGTCCAGATTCATGATATGCGACAAGTTTCTTTGTCTTGTCATCATACGTGCGGCTCTTCTTTGCCGGGCCCATCATGACACGGTCAATTGCCTCATCAACCTGCGGCATATGTATTTCATTCAGATTTTCACGCACTGCCAGTATTGCGGCTTCATTGAGAACGTTCTCAAGATCGGCACCGCTGAATCCAGGTGTACGCTTAGCAAGTGCTTCCAGATTGACATCTGAAGCGATGTGCTTGTTTCTAGCATGTACTTCCAGTATTGCTTTTCTGCCCTTGCGATCCGGCAGAGATACGGTAATCTGTCTGTCAAAGCGTCCAGCTCTCAGCAATGCTGGGTCAAGTACGTCAGGTCGGTTGGTTGCGGCAATTACAACAACACCGGTATTGTCTTCCATACCATCCATCTCAACAAGCAGCTGATTCAGTGTCTGTTCACGTTCATCATGACCGCCGCCGAAGCCTGCGCCTCTTTGACGTCCTACTGCATCGATTTCATCGATGAATATAATGCATGGTGCGGTCTGCTGTGCCTTCTTGAACATATCACGGACACGGCTTGCGCCTACACCGACAAACATTTCAACAAAGTCGGAACCGGAGATGCTGTAGAACGGAACATTGGCCTCGCCTGCCACTGCCTTTGCAAGCAGTGTTTTACCAGTGCCTGGATGTCCTACCAGCAGGATGCCCTTTGGAATTCTTGCGCCCATTCTGGCAAACTTCTTCGGATACTTCAGATATTCGATGATTTCAGCCATTTCCTGTTTTTCTTCATCACAGCCGGCTACATCACTGAAGCGGACTTTTCCATTCTGTTCAAGTTTTGCTCTGGACTTGGAAAATTCAAACGCCTTGGCATTTGCACCTCCGGCACCATTCATTCGATTCATCATCCATACTGCCATGATTCCAATCAGAATGAACGGAACCAATGAATACAGCATATTCATGAATCCGCTGGATGCATCTGCATCTACAACGTTGATATCTGATTCACTCAGATCTTTCAGCAGGGTATCTACCTCACTGCTTGTGGCTGGTACAGTTGCAGAGAACGTAACTGTACGCTCATCCCCATCAATGTAGGAACCCTTGACAGTGATAATGTTGCTGCTGATGGAAATAACTGATTCCTTGATGTCTTCCTTTTCAATGACATCCTGCATCTCGCTGTAGCTCAATGTCTTTGTACCGGATCCACCGTTCAAAGAGAACAAGCTCATAATCGCGATTAAGACGATCAGATAAGGAAGAAAATTCAAATACTTATTCTTCTGCTGCATTGCTATGCTCCTTTACTATTGATAACATTCATCTTTTAACACGCCGACATACGGAAGACAGCGGTACTTCTGATTGAAGTCCATTCCAAAGCCGACGACGAATTCATTTTCAACCTGAAAGCCAATATAATCAGGAACAACTTCTACTTCACGGCGGGATGGCTTATCCAGCAGCGTGACGATTTTAACTGAGTTTGCTCCTTTGTGCATCAAAGTTCTGCCAACAGTCTGTATGGTTCTGCCTGTATCTACAATATCTTCTACAAGAAGAATGTCGACACCTTTAATAGATGTATCAAGATCCTTGATAATGCGGATATCACCAATGGATTCAGTTCCTTCATAACTGGAAACATCCATGAAATCATATTCAATATCCAAATCGACATACTTAATCAATTCTGCAAGAAACGGTACTGATCCTCTCAAGAGAGCAACCACAAGAGGTATTCTACCCTCTTTTTTATAATCTTCAGTAATCTGTGCTCCCAACTGCTTGCTGCGTTCAATGATTTCTTCTTCTGAAAACAGAATCTTTTTTATATCTGAATGCACAGGCGCTTCCTCCATGTTTGTTTATTATAGCACAACTAAATTGGGCTTTATAGAGTAATGATCCCTGCTGCAGCCCAGTCCTGGAACGAGAATTATTTCGCTGTTTTGGTTCACTACAACCGGCCAATACCGTCTTTGGTAGAGAGGAATATGCCGATCTATAAAGAATCTGTGCAGACTCTTTGTTCCGTATCGCATCTTAATGCTGTCAGAAGGCCGAAAACAGCGATACGTAAGCGGAAAATCACTCTCCTGTACAGACGCCGCAAAGAGCGAAGACTGTTCTTTATCAGCTGGTATAAAGGAAGGAAATGGAATTTCAAGTCTTTCTGCATACATATATGTCTTTTCATACAGCGGCTGTTCACAGAAAATCTGCATCACGCCTTTATTCTGTACCAATTCATATCCAGCTTTGATCTGCTGATCAAAATCATTGTGTCTTACGCATATTGAATCCAGCTGCTCCATAAAGGCACGCGACTGATCTGCTTTTATGCCTGAACTGCCAATCAGCATGCGAAGTGCTGCCAGCCGCACTTCCAGCAATGATTTTCTATAATCAGCCAAGACTATACCGTTCTTTCCAACAATCTTTTGGGCCTGTGCCCGAAGATCTTTCAATTCTGCATTAGCCTGCTGTATATCTTTCAGCATCTGTATCTGTTCCTGCTCGCTCATATCCGCAACCACTGTATGTCTGATCCGGTTGCGGGCATAGGAAAGATCATTGTTGCTCTCATCTATCCAATACTTGATTCCATTTCTATCACAGTATTGCTGCAAATCAGCTTTTGTCCTATCCAGAAGAGGGCGTACCACTCGAACACCTTCATATTCCATCTCTTCTGCCAAACCGAAGCATTGCACCATCAGATGCCTTTCCTGCTGCATCAGCCATGTTTCAAGGACATCATCTCTCTGGTGTGCAATCAGAACTCCGGCATATCCATTTTCTTTTACCGTCTTTACAAAAAAATCATATCTTCTATTCCTTGCCTCTGCTTCAAAATTTCCAGAGCATTCAAAAGGAGTATTCAGCACAAAACACTGAATGCCTTGATCTTTGCAGTACTGACGAACATACATCTCTTCTGCATCAGCAGAAGGACGATGATGATAGTTGACATGGGCAGCGGCAGCCTGTATTCCTTCTTCCATGCACATATGAAGCAGAGCCATGGAATCAGGACCTCCAGAAACGCCTATCAGCCAAGTACCTTTTTTCAGAATTGGATCCATGCAGAAATTGTATCATGACTTTTCAGGAGCGAACATAATCTGAAGCATCCTCTGCTGGATTTTTCTGAATAAAGCATCATCGGAAGGAATAGAAGCCTTTACTCCGATTACCCTTGCAGTATTGACAAATTTCATATCATTCAGAAACAGCACCGACGGCTTATTCAATCCTTCTATCTGTCCAATACGCATCAAATGCATCTTTCCGTTTGGATTCTGCAATGGATCATATGCGCTGTCATACTGCACGGTATTGGATGTCATCGGTATGACAAGTGCCTTCTTCTGACACAGAGCCATTACCAGACCGAAATGCTGGTAACCCATTTCATTCAAATACGCCTGGCCAAAATCCATAAAGCATATATCTCCCTGATGAATTTCCAATCCCAGCGGCTCACAGGAAGCATACTGTGAACGAAGAACCCAGTTGGCTTCCGATATCATACTGTGCTGTACATGCTGCGGCGTCAGCCGGTCATATACATCTTTTCTATTTCTAACATACTCCTCCCACTTCTCCTTTTCTGTTCCCATCTGTTCTTCACACGGGCCATACAGCAATAAATCTTCCACGTTTGCATAACTCATATTCTGTCCCTCTGCCTATTATTTATGCAGAATACAGATGTTTCCCTATTTGCATTATCTGCATATGCATAGTAAAAGTATTTCGTTTCCCTTAGAATAAAGGTATACAACACTGTAAAGGAGAAACCGCTATGAGCAATGCTGTTATGTGGATTGTCATTGCCGCCGCAATGATGATCATCGAACTCGTTACCGTACAGGCCTTATGCAGTATATGGTTCTGCTTCAGTGCAGTTCTTGCTGCAATTACTGCTGTCTTCTTCCCGGATTTTATGCTTCTGCAGATCAGCGTGTTTATTGTATTCGGTCTGCTGTTCTTTCTTGGCATCCGCAAGTATGCTATCAAAGCGCATCGATGGTATGAAGTTCCTCTGAATACAGATCGGATTATCGGCAAAAAAGTAAAACTTCTGACAGACTTTGATTCCGATGGACTTTCCGCCTTCAAAAGTGATGGCGTTATATGGACAGCAGAGAAACAGAATGAAACCGTACAGGCAAAAGCCGGCGATACTGTTGAAATCGTTTCTCTTCATGGAAATAAATACTTTGTAAAGTAAAAGGAGACCTACTATGAATGTATTATTCGCAATCGTTATTATTCTTCTCGCCTTTGTTCTTGTCGCATATCACGTGAAAATCGTTTCTCAAAGTGACGCCTATGTTGTGGAAAGACTTGGCACATACAAAGCAACATGGAAAGCAGGGCTTCACATTCTTGCTCCATTCATTGACAGTGTCAAAGAAAAAGTCACACTGAAAGAACAGGTATCTGATTTTGAACCTCAGCCGGTCATCACAAAAGACAACGTTACAATGATGATTGATACTGTTGTCTACTTTGTCATTACCGATCCAAAACTATACACGTATGGCATTGACTATCCAATTGATGCGATTGAGAATCTGACTGCAACCACTCTCAGAAACATTATCGGCAATCTGGAGCTGGATGAAACTCTGACATCACGCGAAACCATCAACACGCAGATGAGAGAAGTATTAGACGATGCAACAGATCCATGGGGAATCAAGATCACTCGTGTTGAGCTGAAAAACATCATGCCGCCTAAAGACATACAGAATGCCATGGAACAGCAGATGAGAGCAGAACGTGAAAAGCGTGCAAAGATTCTGACTGCCGAAGGTGAAAAGCAAAGCGCCATTCTATTGGCTGAAGGCGATAAAGAGTCAACCGTTATCCGTGCCCAGGCTGAGAAAGAAGCTACCATAAACAAAGCTGAAGGTCAGGCACAGGCAATGGAGCGTCTCTATGAAGCCAAGGCAAAAGGCATTGAAATGATTAAAGATGCCAATCCAACAAAAGAATATCTGACTCTGCAGGGATTCGAAGCATTGCAGAAAGTAGCGGATGGTCAGGCTACTAAGCTGATTATTCCTTCAGACCTGCAGAACATTGCAGGAACACTTGCTGCTCTGTCAGAAACCGTAAAAAAGGATTGATGATTCATGAGACCCATTCATGCAGATTTATCCATTTTTGACAGTATTCTAAATGAGATTAACGCATATCCATTGCAGACCATTCTGACCATCATCGGCATCATTCTTATTATCATGATTGTAAGCAAAGGAACGCCGTCATACTCCTCTGGCACAAAGAATCCCAAACATGTGCATCTGACAAGAACTCAGCTCGCTAAGAAGAAAGACAATTCGTTAATCGAGCTTCTGAAACAGCAATATAAACAGTAAGCAGGAGATCAATCTCTCCTGCTTTTTTCTTTATATATTCATTTCACACTGTACTGCATCTGTTCCGGTAAATAGATATGCACTGATTCTTGCTTTGTAATAGCAGACTGTCAGCTCACTGTCACTTGAGTAATTCACGCCTTCTGGAACCACTGCATATTCAGCACCATAAATTGCCGCATCTGTCATACGGCTTTCAATATCTGTGCAGCCGCTCATATCAACGATTACCTGTCCCTGATTCTCTTCTGCAATCAGCAAGACATCCATCAATGTTCTGTCACTGCTGAAACCCATGCAGCTGACCAGATCTGCTCCAGCATCATATGCCAGTTTTGCATTGAGTATATCTTCGCCTGCAATCTTCAGATCCAAGAGGATCAAAGCATTCGGATATGTTCTCTTGAATTGCAGTACTTCAAGCACGTTTCTCTGCATAAGATCAGACATGCTTGCATTGATAATGCAAGGAGCATCTGTCGGATGCTCTTTAAAGCACTGGTAGTCAAACATCTGTATTGTTTTCATTTTCTCGCCCTCCGCCTATTCCATATTGGCATGTCTACCGAACATCGTATCGCTGTCTAGATGCAGTGCATCCATCATCATCAATATGACTATATCCATATAGATGCCTTCTGATTGTTCAAACAAGGAGCCCATCGGCTGTATTGATTTCACATCACCTTGTTTCGCACTCTTTGGAGATGGTGCACTTATAACAATCACATCATCCGCAATTGAAGCAATCGGAGATTCTGGATTGATCGTAATCAGCACCACTTTTGCGCCTACCTCTTTTGCCTTTTGGGCATGATTCAGTATGGATTTCGTAGAACCGCTGCCGCTGCATACTACCAGCAATCCATCCTTCGTAATATTCGGTGTGCATGTCTCGCCAACCACATAGCTCTTCTTGCCCATGTGCATCAGCCGCATTGCAAATCCCTTTACCTCAAATCCGCTTCGGCCAGCCCCGGCGCAGAATACTTCATCAGCCTGTATCAGCATCTGAACAAACTGCTCAGTAGCTTCTGCATCAATACCTGTCAGTGTCTGTTTCAATTCATCTAATACGATACCTGCATATTCTTTATTATTCATCAGGTTCTCCTATCTCAGATGGCTCTTCATCCGTCTTGCGGCATCAGCAGGATCTGCGGCAGTGCAGATAGCTCCGCCAACCACAATAATTGCTGCACCTTCCTCAGCAATTGCATCAATAGTCGCAAGCTTCACGCCTCCAGCCACTGCACTTTCTGCATGCTTGATAACTTTGTTGACAATCTTCAGATCCGCAAGCGGATCGGCACCTGTCTTCTGAATATCAAAGGCTGTATGCACACAGATGTAATCGACACCCATTTCATCAATCTCTGCAGCTCTTTCAGCAAGGTTCTTCACTTCAATCATGTCCACCATGATTTTTCTGCCATATTTCTTAGCGCTTCTAACGGCTCCTTCAATGGTAGCGTTATTGGACACACCGAGAACCGTTGCTATATCTGCACCAGCCTCGAAGCACTTATCCGCTTCATACTCACCAGCATCCATGATCTTTACATCTGCGAGCACTTCTATATTTGGAAACTTCTGTTTGAATAAACGAACTGGTCTCATTCCTTCTTCTATAACAAAAGGTGTTCCTACTTCCGCAATATCAATAAACCCTTCCGTCTGTTCCAACAGTCTTTCACATTCCTCAATGCTCAGTGTGTCTAAAGCGGCCTGCAGTTTCATCTGTCTTTTCCTCCTGTTTTGTTTCTATAAGACGCAAGGAACAGATCCAGTGTTCCTTCTATCTCAATCTCGCCGAATCCATCTGGCACAAGCAGTGTATTTCCCTGCTCTATATAATTGCCTTCAATGATCCCCTTGCCTTTAACACATGTGTAGAAAGCGAAGCGGTCAAATGCGAATGTTCCTTTTTCCTTTACCTGCAGTCTCTGCAAAGTATACAGTCCCGGTTCATCCACGTATCTAGTTATGTCTATGCCATTTTCGTGAACTGGCTTGAACATTTCAAATTCAATCAGCTTGTCAGGAATATTCACATTCTCATAGACTGCTTCAGGCTGTATCTCTCTCTTTTTGCCAGTGGCAGGATCAATTCGATCATAGTCATATAAGCGCAGTGTGCAGTCCGCATTCCTGGATATGTTATAGGTCAGTACCTCTTTGCCTATGGCATGAAGTGTTCCTGTTGGAATATCAATATACCCGTCTTTTACTGCCAAGAGATATCTAAGCAGCTTGTCCCACTCCTTATTTTCAGTCCACTGAATGAATTCTTCTCTGCTTTTTGCATGATGCCCGAATTCAATCCTTCCGTCTTTTGGCGTATCAAGAATCACCCATGCTTCCGGTTTTCCTCGGCCGCCATTGTACTGTTTGGCAAAGGCATCATCGGGATGAATCTGGATTGAAAGATCTGCGGCTGGATCTAGAATATTCACTCGAATCGGCAGTTCTTCTGTATCACAGTTGAACCAGTCTGGTTCATCCTTATACAGTGCAGACAGCACAGTATTCAATTCTTCAATTCTGCAGTCCGCATGTCCTGGCAAAGCAACAGCGTTATACACTTCTCCAAGCGGTGCCACTTCTGTCTCATAGTGGAATTCATCAATCAGCCTTCTGCCCCCGCCCCACATGCGAGGTTCATAATGCGGAGATATCATTACAATCTTCTTCATTTATACCTCCCGTATATCGCGTATCTTCACTCTTTCACGATCTGCCTGTTTCAGATGACTATCTGTAATCAGTATGTCAAAGTCCCTAAACTGGGCGTATTGGAATGGGCCTGTCATATCAAATTTCGAACTGTCACTCATCAGCACATTCATTTCACTGTTTCGTATTGCTTCTTTATCAATAGGTATTTCATCTGTTGCAAGAGTGCATGGACCATCTGCCCCTCGGCATCCATTCATGCCGCTGAAGCTTATGTCAAAATGTATCTCCGATACCATTTCCCTTGCACTTTCGCCGGAGAGACTTCTGCCAATACGATGATAATAGCCACCTAGAAGGATGATCTTATGAGGCCCTGAGGCAAGTGTTTCAATCATGTCCAACGAAGTAGTCACAACCGTCAGGTTTTTTCTTAGGACCAGCATTCTGCCTAGATACAGCGGTGTGCTAGAAGCACCGAAGTACAGCACCATATCATCTTTAATCAGTTCAAATGCTGCTTCTGATATTGCTTTCTTTACATCTGTATTTTCCTGCATGCGGATGTCCATCGGCATTTCAGTGTTCCCTGTTCTCAGAGCCGCACCGCCATGCTTTCGAAACAGAAAGCCTTTCTGCTCAAGATAATTCAGATCGGTTCGAATTGTTTCCGGAGTCACATGCAGAGCTTCAGCCAATTCTTCTACTTTGACACTTTCCTGCCGAATGAGAATCTTCTGTATTTCACTTCGTCTATCCTGATTCTTTTTGCTCATATTCTGTCCTCCTTCACCCTCATCCTATCAATCCAAAAATTTTATGCAATATCAAACCTGCATTTTTTCGATTCAAAAGGAATTATCTTCTATTCCAAAGAGATTATTCTTTTGTTCTGCTATATTTCAAAACACAAAAGAAAAACCAGAACATACAGTCCAGGTTATTTTGTTTCCATCCACCACACCACTTTTGGTGATACCAGTACCGGTTATTCTGATTCTTTCTTGTTTTTATCTTCTTCAATCTGCTGCGTATCTACAGGATCTTCATGATCTATCATCTTTGGCCATCCAAACAGCTTATTCAGCATGCTTAGTACAGGATGCCATTTAGGATTGATCATACCGGTATATTCCACAAATATATCTGACAGTATCAGCAGTGCTATGACCACCAGCATTCCTGCTTTAGGATAGAAGTAGCTGAGTATTGCCGCCCCTGCAAATAATGCAGTGACCGCATACAGAATAAGCACTGTTTTCTGATGCCCCAGCTTCAGTTTAAACATCAATATATGATGCAGATGTCCTCTGTCTGCTTCAAATACTTTCTGACCCTTCATCTTTCTTCGTACAATTGCAATCAGCGTATCGCTGATCGGAATAAAGAGAATCAGAATTGGGAAACCCAATGTAATCAAAGCGGTTGTCTTGAATCCCAATAGAGATATGCAGGCAATTGTGAAGCCTAAGAACTGTGCGCCGCAGTCACCGACAAATATAGAAGCAGGATGGAAATTATAAGGCAGGAACCCAAGAATCGCCCCTGAAAGACAAAGTGCAAGAATGCATATGTCTCTTCTGCCCATAAAGAATCCAAGCAGGCCGATTGTGCAGGTGACAATAAACGATATGCCGCAGGACAATCCATCCAATCCATCAATCAGGTTTATGGCATTTGTAATACCTACAATCCAGAAGAATGAAAGTCCGTATGTAACAAGCGGATTGCTTATATACCAGTTGAAGATCTGTATTTCCTTCAGCACAACTTCACCCATTGTCATAGCCACAACAGCGCCGGCCACTTCAAACAGCAGCTTCTGCCAAGGTTTCAGATCATAGATATCATCGAGCAATGCACCAAGAAATACAATCATGCCGCCAAGAAGAATGCCATTCAATGTATCATCTGCACTCCACAGAATTGCCATGGACATCATAAAAGCTAAGAATATGGCAACTCCGCCCATGCGGACAATGTGCCCACGATGCACAGTACGCTGATTCTCTACAGCATATATGCCTAGCTTCAGACCGATTTTCTTGCATATAGGAACCAGCAGAAGACTGATTATAAAAGGAAGCGCGAAATAAGGCAGTGCACCTTTGATTAAATTCATATGAATGCTTCCTTTCTTTTTCTAAGAAATTATATCATACAAGAAAAGCACTTTTCAGTGCTCTTCATTATGCCCAATATAAGAATGCAAGAATAAACTGTCCTGACAGATATGCAAGTGATATTGTTAACAGAAAATACAAAAGCCTTGCCTCTGTCACATGCCCTGCTTTGAGGATCTTTTCAAAATTGAATGCATTCATTGCATAGAAGCTTGCTAGAAAACAGAGTATATATACAGCCGCTTTCAGAAAGAACTGTGACATTATTTTGTTCCGAAGATTCTGTCTCCGGCATCGCCAAGTCCTGGAACTATATAGCCGATATCATTCAGCTTCTCGTCCATTGCGGCCAGATAGATATCCACATCCGGATATTCTTTCTGAACTGCTTCAGCACCTTCAGGTGCGCCTACTAGGCAGACCAGTTTGATATTCTTTGCGCCGCGCTTCTTGATCATCTGTATAGCCGCAAGAGCACTTCCTCCTGTTGCCAGCATCGGATCCACAATCATTACTACAGAATGTTCAAGATCTTTCGGAAACTTAGCAAAATATTCATGCGGTTCCAACGTTTCTTCATCACGATACAGTCCGATAAAGCCAACCTTTGCAGTAGGCACCAATCTGCGAATGCCATCCAACAAGCCTATTCCAGCTCTTAGAATAGGAACAATGACAACTTCCTTGCTGAGCTGGTAGCCTGTACATTTGGCCATCGGTGTTTCAATTTCAATCGGCTCAACCGGTAAATCACGGCATACTTCATATGCCATCAACTCTGCAATTTCATCCAGATTCTCACGGAAATCTTTCGTGCACGTCTCTTTCTTACGCATCTGAGTCAGTTTATGCGTAATCAGGGGATGATTCAGTACTTTCAGCATCTTGCGTCCTCCTGTTTTTTCTGAAACAATCATAATGAATTCTGGCTCACAATTCAATGATTGAGGCCTGTTTTTTTCTTCTTGCGCGATATTTTGCTCTTCTGCACATGACTTTCATTGAAACTGCGTCTTTTCAAAATGTATACTATTACTATGAAAGTACTGATTGTTCCAGCAATTCTGCAGCCTGAATATGATACAGCCTGGTTTCTGACTCAAAACATGGCTGATCTGTCTTTGACTCGCAAGGGCTGGAAAATCGGCGTGTGTTCTTCTCAGGCTGGTTCCATTAAGAACGCAGTCTGCTACCCCGCCCCCAAGCCTTCATCCTTTCATCTGAACAGAGTGTTTTCTGCCAGTACCAGAACATATGAACAAGCCATGTACAGCAGCGGTCTGTCAGATGCTGCATATTTAAAAAATGACCTGCAATGCATCGAGCAGGCAATCGAGAGCTTTCATCCTGATATTGTATTCACCATCAACCGCACTGCTGCTGTACTAGCATGCCGCAGTCATAATATTCCTTGCTGGGGATATGTTCACCCGGGTATGCTGAGAGGAAGAAGAGCACCTGTCAAATGTCTTGAAGATCTGAATCAGCTGCTTCGTGACAATCAGTATGAACAGATATTCAGAATCTTTGAACTCTATGAAAAGATTGACCACCGCATCAGCTTTGGCTTTGAATGGCCAGCAAGTCTTTCCGCAAGCCAGATTGATACAATTGGCTGCATGAGCATTTTTCCTCTTCAGAAAGCTAAGACTGCAAAGCTGTGTATCTTCCTCAGCCACTCCCCATTGCGCAAAAGTGAATTAAAAAAACTTCTCTGCAGTTCTTTTAAAGGTGCTCCATATCAGGTTTATGCATGGTATCCAGACTGTCAGACACAGACAATAGACAATATGCATTTCATGGCAGATCTGAGAATCAGTGTGCTGCCTGGAAGTATTGCCTGCATCCATGATGGCGAAGACTATGTATTCAACCAGTGTCTGAACAGCGGACTTCCGCAGTTTGTTTTAAATGGCCCTCACTGTATGCGAGCATACAATGCATTTTCTGTGCAGCACATGAAAAATGGACTCATGATGAGCGAAGAAGATCTGTCCATGCAGTCCCTATATGAAACATTCCGCAAGATAACTGCAGATGATTCCTATGATATTTATGCTATGCAGTATGCATCCTATTTAAGAACCCGCAAAGATCTTTCCTACTTAGCAGACATAATGGAAATATCTGTTTCATTGAAAACTCTGTAATGATTTCTGCATGCTATACAGCAGTATGAACCAGCCTTCTATCTGCATATGCAAAGTGATGCAAGTCCCTAGAAACAAGGACCTGCATCACTTTTTTCAATCATCAATCAAGATTTAAAGAACAGGATAGCGATCTGTCAGTTCGACAACTTCCTGGGCAATTCTCTTCTTGATATCCTCGTCATTGATATTCTTCAATACTTCACTGATCCATTCTGCTACCTGGACGAATTCTTTTTCTTTGAAGCCGCGAGAAGTCATAGCAGCTGTGCCAATGCGCAGACCGCTTGTCACCGATGGTTTCTCAGTATCAAATGGAATGGCATTCTTATTCACTGTAATATGCACTTCATCCAATGCTGCTTCAGCATCTGCTCCGCTGACCCCGATAGAATTCTTGACATCAACCAGCACCAGATGATTATCCGTTCCGCCGGATACCAATCTGAATCCTTCTTTCTGCAGTGTTTCTGCCAATACCTGACAGTTGCTCAGCAGCTGATTGATGTAATCTTTGAATTCCGGCTGCATAGCTTCGTAAAGACAGGCTGCTTTTGCGGCAACGATGTGACAGAGAGGTCCGCCTTGAATTCCTGGGAATATAGACTTGTCTATCTGCTTTGCATATGCCTCTTTGCAAAGAATCATTCCTCCGCGCGGTCCGCGCAGAGTCTTATGTGTAGTGGTTGTCACAAAGTCTGCATAAGGAACAGGGCTCATATGTCTTCCGGCCGCAACCAGTCCTGCAATATGCGCCATATCGACCATCAGCAGTGCTCCGCAGTCATCAGCTATAGAGCGGAATTCCTTAAAGTCGATCTCTCTAGCATATGCACTTGCGCCTGCCACAATCAGCTTCGGCTGTACTTCCTTGGCAATCCTTCTTACTTCATCATAATTCAGACGTTCTGTTTCTTTATCAACTCCATAGGAATGGAATTCATATAATTTTCCTGAAAAAGAGACCATGTGTCAGATGTCCGCCAGCCGCAAGATCCATGCCTAAAACTCTATCGCCCGGCTGCAGGCAGCTGAAGTAAACACCCATGTTTGCCTGTGATCCAGAATGCGGCTGCACATTGGCATGATCTGCACCAAACAGCGCACACGCTCTATCTCTTGCAAGATTCTCTACAATATCCACATTGACACAGCCGCCATAATATCTGTGTCCCGGATACCCTTCTGCGTATTTGTTTGTAAGAATGCTGCCGGCTGCTTCTCTGACTTCCTTTGAACAGTAGTTTTCTGATGCGATGAGTTCAATGTTGTTCTTCTGTCTGCTGCTTTCCTGCTGAATCGCTTGTTCAAGTTCTCTGTCTAGCATGGCTGCCCTCCTATTTGGCTTCCTATTTGCCTAACACTCGCTGAATCTGTTCTTCACTGATCGGTCCCTGTCTAAGTATTCGTATGTTAGGACTGGTGCAATCAATAATCGTACTGGCTTTGCCAAATGATGGCTGGCCTTTCAATATGCCATCAAGATCTGGGCACGCCTGTTCTATCTCCTCTATGCTCTGACATACGGGCTGTCCTGATTGGTTTGCACTTGTCATGAACAGCGGTCCCGTTTTTTCAATAAGATTCTTCAGCTGATCGCTTGTTGCCAATCGCACCGCAACCGTCGGCAGACCGCCATTGATATATGCAGGCAGATCTTCTTTCTTTTTCAGTATGACTGTTCCGGGTCCCGGCAATAATGAAGTCATGATCTTTCGGCCTGTTTCCTCAATGAGTGCAAACTCTTCAACCTGATTGATATCTGCCGCCATAATAGGAAATGCTTTGTCCAACGGTCTATGCTTTATATCCCGAAGTCTTTCCTGAGCTGCTTCCGACTGCATTCTGCAGCAGACTCCAAACACTGTATCCGTTGCGACCGCAATGACTCCATCATGAGTTAATACTTCAGCGGCTGAATCTACTTCATTTTCAGAAAATATTTTCATAGTATCTTCTTTCTTATTTCATTCTACCATCTCGTGCAGTATGATTATACCGTAATTATTGAATACGGAGGTAGACACATGATTCATTTTGACAGCGATTATACCGAGGGATGCATCCCCGAGATTCTTGAAGCTTTGCAGAAATCCAATGAAGAGCAGACAGATGGCTATGGCATGGACCCACATTGCGAACATGCACGTGAATTGATCCGCAAGGCAGTTGGAAATGAAAAAGCAGATGTACATTTCCTTGTTGGCGGCACACAGGCAAACACAACCGTCATTGCTGCATTGCTGAAACCATATCAAGGTGTGCTATGCGCCGAAACAGGTCATATCAATTGCCATGAAACAGGTGCTGTTGAAGCCTCTGGACATAAAGTACTCGGCCTTCCTCACAAAAACGGAAAGATCACCGCTGCCCAGGTTGAAGAAGCAATCATTCTTCACGAAACTGATGAATCATACGAGCATATCGTTCAGCCGGCAATGGTATATATTTCCTTCCCTACAGAAATCGGCACCTTGTATTCAAAAGCCGAGCTGAAAGCAATGCATGCCGTATGCAAAGCACACCATATCCCTCTATTCATTGATGGTGCGCGTCTAGGATATGGCTTAGCATCAAAGAAGAATGACTGCACAATGAAAGATATCTGCAAATACAGCGATGTCTTCTATATCGGCGGCACAAAAATCGGAGCATTATTCGGAGAAGCTGTTGTCTTCAGCAATCTAACCCTCAGCAAAGACTTCCGCTACAGCATCAAGCAAAGAGGCGGAATGCTCGCAAAAGGCAGACTGCTTGGCATCCAGTTTGAGACTCTGTTTACTGACAACCGCTACATGAAAATATCAAAACATGCAATGGCTTGTGCAGACGAACTGACAGACGCTCTGAAGAAAAAGAATATTCCATTCCTCAGCGAACCGGAAACAAATCAGATATTCCCAATTCTGACTAACAATAAGATCAAACAGCTTCGCAGAAAATTCGTATTCCACACTTGGGGCAAAGTGGATGCTACGCATACTGCAGTCAGATTTGTTACAAGCTTCATGACAAAAGAAGAGAATCTTCAGGAATTGATCAAATCACTGTAACTAAGAAAGGGCAGTGCTGCATACAAGCAGCACTGCCCTTTTCTTCAGTCATTCATATCATTGATTGAACTGCATCCAAAGTATACAAACAGCATTCTGTCTTTGCCATTCATATCCTTCAGTATCTCGAATGATGTGTCAGGAAGCATTTCCTGAACCAGCACACTCATTCTTTCACGCTGGTCATATCCCATTTCAAAAGCCATGAAACTCTTTGGCTTCATAATCTGCCGGCAGTCTCTGAATACCTGCCGATAGAATTTCAGACCATCATCACCGCCAAACAACGCAACATGCGGTTCATAGTCTACTACGCTATGCTCCATCTTTTCTTCGGCCGGTATATAGGGTGGGTTGCAGGCAAGCACATCCAGCTTAATGTTTCTTTCAATCAGCGGCTTCAGCATATCTCCGGCCATGAAGTCAATATCTGCTTCATTGTTTACGGCATTCTGCCGTGCTACTGTCAAAGCTTCTTCGCTGATATCCGTTGCATGCATGCGTACTTTCTTTTCTTCTTTGCACAGCGTAATTGCAATATCCGCACTGCCTGTTCCAACATCTGCACACTCAATACTGTCCTGTTCAGTGAAAATGCGATCCATTCTAGCAAGTATCTGCGCACACAGCTCTTCGGTTTCTTCCCGCGGTATCAGAACATTTTCATTCACAATAAACTTATAGCCATAGAACCAAGAATAGCCAAGTACGTGACCCATTGGCTCTTGGCTCAGGATTCTTGCCATGCCTTCATCAAACTTCTTCTGAAGTGCCTCTGGCATTTCATTTTCAAAGTTCATATACAATGCATAGCGTTCCTGCTGACTCAGTTCAACTAAATAGCACATGACTGTTTCAGAAGGAACATCTGCTTCTATGCATTTCTTTTCATAGGCAGCAACTGCAGAACGAAATGTACTCATAGATGCAGATTTTCCAGTTTCTTTTTTTCATCCGCCTCTAAAAGTCCATTGATTACATCATCCAGTTTTCCTTCCATGATGCGATCAAGCTGGGTGATTGTCAGACCAATGCGATGATCGGTTACGCGATTCTGAGGATAATTATAGGTACGTATCTTTTCAGAGCGATCGCCTGTCCCTAATTTTTCTCTGCGGATCTTTCCTTCTTCTTCTTCCTTACGTCTTTTCAGTTCTTCATATACTCTTGA
>CALEMD010000144.1 GCA_937902945.1 uncultured Erysipelotrichaceae bacterium
CCCCTCAATTCTGTCTTAATTATAGCACGTATGCACAACTTCACACGATTTATTCAGTCACTCATGCTATGATAATTGCAGAAGGTATTCAAATGATTGCTGACAGCTTTGAGATGAAAAGTATAGAAAAACAGTCTGGTCATCGCACATCTGTACTGATGAAAATGGCAGCAGAGGCAATTGCAGCACAATTGCAGATTGATACGGTTAAGACAGATCGGATTTTGATCATTGCCGGCAAAGGCAATAATGGCGGAGATGGCTTAAGCGTCTGCCGTCTTTTAAAAGATAGGAAATGCAAGGTGTATCTTGCGGAAGGCAAGCCTGCAGGCAAAGAATCCCTGGAAGCATTCTGCAAGCTTTCTCCATCCGTATTTATACAGAATTCCGGCATCAGAAAAGCCATTGATGAAGCCGATGTCATTATCGATGCGGTATATGGATTTGGGTATCACGGCAGTCTGAATCCAGAGATCAAAAAACTATTCAAATATATCAATGCTGCAAATGCAAAAGTCATCAGCATTGATATCAACAGCGGATGTGAAGCAGACAGCGGCCACTGTGACAGTGCTGCTATCCATTCTGATATCACGTATGCACTTGACTGTCTGAAACCATTCCATCTGCTGCAGAAAGATCATCAGCTGTTTGATTCGGTTTGCTGCCTTGACCTTCATCTGCCGCATCCTGAATATACAAAATGGCATGAGATGGATGAAGACCGCTTCTTTCTTAACTTTCCGCAAAGAAAAAGCAATGCCTATAAAGGATCAAACGGCAAAACTCTTCTGATCGGCGGCAGCGGCGGTATGGCTGGTGCGCTTGGACTGAATATCATAGGAGCAAAGACTGTCGGCACTGCCTATCTTCAAGCGGCTCTGCCGGAAGAAATCTATCCAATCCTCGCATCACGTTTTCTGACCACTGTATTTCATCCTTTTACTGACAAAACCTATAGAAATGTTCTGGAACCGCTTGTCACTGAAGCAAGTGCTGTCGGATTCGGCAGCGGAGCTGTATATATGCCGCATGTTTCAGACTGTCTTGATCTGGTGCTGCAGAACAGCAGTTCCCCAATCGTTCTCGATGCGGAGGCTCTGCGTCTTCTGAAGCATAATACTTATATACTGCGGTTTGCCAAAGCACCTGTCATACTTACGCCTCATATAGGAGAATTTGCAGATCTGATCAATCAGCCTGCGGAAACCATCATGGATCACAAGGTTGAAGCAGTCAGACAGTTTGCTAGAGATTATAAGGTCATTGTCTGTCTGAAAGGTCCGCATACGGTTGTAGCCTCTCCTGCTGGGGACTGCTATATCAACCAGACTGGGAACCAGGCTCTTGCGACAGCCGGAAGCGGTGATCTGCTGACCGGCATCATGACCGGCATACTCTCTTTGACTCGGGATGTATATACAGCTGCAATCATGGCAGTATGGCTGCATGGGTATCTAGCAGATCTTGGAACGATAAATCACTGCATGCAGACATTTGACTTGGAAAGCTATCCATCTTTGATGAATGCATTGTTCACCAGACACAATTACTAAAAAAGCGATCAGCGATCGCTTTTTACTTTATGAGCATATATAGCATTTTCAGCCTGACGTATCCCGTCGAC
>CALEMD010000145.1 GCA_937902945.1 uncultured Erysipelotrichaceae bacterium
GGCTGTCGAAAACAATAGCAGCCAGCTTTCTCCGATCGACGGTTTCTTCCGGTGTACATACAGTCTTGCCAAAATGCTCTATGCACAATGACTGAATTCTGTCGCTTTTCATCAGTTCCCTAGATACTGCATCCGCATCAAAGACTGAAAAACCAAGATTTTGAAGATACAGCCGCACTTCCGATTTTCCAGAAGCAATCGTTCCGGTTATTCCAATCCTGCATGTCTTCATTTCTGACACCTCGCACAGTAGTAGCTTGATCTTCCGCCGATCCATTTCATTTTAATCTGTGATCCGCATTCAGGACAGATTTTCTGTTCATGAACACAGCACTGCAGCTGAAACAGTCCGCTGACTCCCAGACTCGATGTATATGTTCGTATGGTTGTGCCGCCTGCCGTAATAGCTGCTTTCAGGATCCGTCGCGTCTCATTCACTATATCTGTACAGTTCTTCACTGTCAGTGTACAGCATCTGCGGCTTGGTTTGATACCAGCCGCAAATAATATTTCATCGGCATAGATATTGCCGATTCCGGCAGTAAAATGCTGATCAAGAAGAAGTGTTTTCACAGGCTCCTTCCTATTCCGACAGTATTTCTTGATATACTGCGGGCTGAAAGCGTCATCAAAAGGCTCCGGCCCAAGATTATGAAAGGTATTCATATCCGTATCCTTAGGCATAAGTTCCATTCTTCCAAACTTGCGGGTATCGCGATAGCGCAGCTGCAGATTATGATCCAGCTGAAAAATCACATGAATATGCTTATCAATAGGTTCTGAGTCATGCTGAAGATAGTATTTTCCTTCCATCCTCAGATGCGACACAAGCAGAACATCGTCCATATAGAAAAGCAGATATTTGCCTCTTCTTCTGAACTCACAGAAATGCTGGTTCTGCAGCCGCGAAGCGAACTGCTTCGGGTCATCCGCAACGATTGGCTTATACAGTACACGAACTGACAGAATCTCTCTGCCTTTGATCTGATGTTCCAGTGTCCGCAGTACTGTTTCTACTTCAGGAAGTTCCGGCATTACTTTGCCTCATACCAGTCAGTACCGATTTCAGTTTCTGCTTTCAGCGGTACCTTCAGTTCCATTGCGTGTTCCATGCCATTCTGAATCAGCTGCTTCATTGTATCAATTTCTTCCTTGAAAACATCAAAAATCAATTCATCATGAACCTGCAGAATCATCTTGGATCTGACACCTGCTTTCTGCATATCTTCATCAATATGAATCATGGCAATCTTTATCAGATCAGCAGCGGATCCCTGAATTGGCGCATTCATTGCGGCTCTTTTGCCGAATTCCCGTATCATATGATTCTTATCATGAATCTGCGGTATCTCTCTTCTTCTTCCCAGCAGTGTGGTTACATATCCATTCTTTTCGCAGAAATCAATAATTGAATTCATATAAATTCTTATCCGCGGATACTTCATATAATAGGTTTCTATGAATTCGTGAGCTTGAGCACGGCTGATATGCAGCTGCTCAGCAAGACCGAAATCACTGATTCCATATACAATTCCGAAGTTGACAGTTTTTGCCTGTCTGCGCATCAGAGAGGTCACTTCGTCTTTGCTTACAGAGAATATATCCATTGCTGTCTTAGTATGAATATCCATTCCCGATCTGAATGCTTCAATCAGTCCCTGCTCATCTGCCATATGGGCAAGCATGCGCAGTTCAATCTGTGAATAGTCACTTGAAATCAGTACACATCCGCTGCTCGGCAGAAATGCTTTTCTTATCTCCTTGCCTTCTTCATCACGTACACTGATGTTCTGAAGATTAGGTTCACTGCTGGAAAGCCGTCCAGTCGATGTTGCACACTGGTTGTAGATCGTATGGATGCGTCCATCTGCAGCAATGTATTTCTTTAGGCCTTCTGCATATGTACTGTACAGTTTCTGATATTTGCGGAATCTGAGAAGATGCTCAATAATCGGATGGATCCCATCTAGTTTTTCAAGCACATCGGCAGCCGTGCTTCTTTTTTTGCCTGAAGGCAGCTGCAGTTCGTCATATAGAACTTCTGCCAGCTGTTTAGGAGAATTGATATTAAACGGATGCTTTGTCATTGCATAGATTTCATCCTGTTCAATCTGCATTTTCTGCAATGTCTGTTTCGAGATTGCGTCGAGGATCGAAGCATCTGCAATGATACCCTGCTTTTCCATTTTATACAGCACAGCTGAAAGAGGAATCTCGATATCGATCAATAGATTATGCATGTTCATTTCTTTGATTGCATCAATTGTCTTCCGGTACAGATGCATTGTATTCTCTGCCTGCATACATGCATGCTTCATCTGCATCTCCGGTTCAGCCATCATCATTCTTCCGCCTTTGCCATATACATCTTCATAGCGGATGCTGCTGTCCAGATCAAAACGGCTGATGATACTTTCTTTGCTGTTCAGCGATGAATCCACCAATGATGCACAGATCATTGCATCCATCTGCCAGATGATTTCAATGCCGAGCTTTTCACTCATATGCATCATGCGCTTGATATCATAGCCGATATGCATATGCTTTCTGTCCTTAAGATACTGCAGCAGTGCTTGATCATTAAGAGCATCTTCTTTGTTTATATAAACGCAGTTCTGTCCATCATACAATGCAATGCCATATGCGGATGCAGTCATGTAGGAATCATCTGTCTGCTCGATTGCAATTGCACAGTCCTTTTGAAGCATCTCAACAGGACACACATAAACCTGCTGCTTTTCTGAAGAAGCTGCAGCTTTCTCTTCTATCGGCAGAGTTTCTGTATTCAGCATTCCCTGGTATCTTTTCATCAGCGTATTCATATCAACACTTTCAAAGAACTGAATCAGATCCTTATAATCCGGCCTGAAAGCACAGTCTTCAGCTGTAAAGTCAAGTTTCACATCTCTTTTAATTGTTGCGAGCTGTTTGCTCAGCAGAGCTGAATCTCTGTTGTTTTTAATTTTTGTACCAAGAACACCCTTGATGCTGTCTGCGTTTGCCAGCACATCTTCTACGGTTGGATACTGTGCTAAAAGCTTCAACGCTGTTTTCTCGCCAACACCAGGAATGCCTGGGATATTATCGGATGCATCTCCCATCAGCCCTTTCATATCAATGATCTGAGAAGGTATGATTCCCATCTCCTCTTTCAGCTTCTGCTGTGTCATTGTTTCCATCTCGGTGATGCCCTTCTTCATCAGCAGTACATCTGTACTGCTGTCAATCAGCTGCAGCAGATCATGATCACTGCTGAGTATTACAGTATGGTACTGGCCTGCAGAAGCACTGAGGG
>CALEMD010000146.1 GCA_937902945.1 uncultured Erysipelotrichaceae bacterium
TCATTGCTCAGGTGTCAGCGAATTTCGTGATCCGTTGTCCCGAAATTTACATTCACTGCAAATCACATGAAATAAAGTGAAATCAAGTGATGGGAAATTCACTTTCTCACATATATAAAAGATATAAGCATCTTTTTACCAGTTGAAAAGATTGACTTAATGTTATGAATTTTATATACTTTTTATAACACAGGTGCTGCTATGACAAGCGATAGACTTTTAGAACAATTTAAAGAGATAATCAGCAATGCTGCCCCAGGCAATGTATTTATTCCAAGTGATTTTGCCAAAATCGCGAGTGCTGCCACCATTTCCGTATATTTAAACCGACTGAAGAACAGCGGAGAACTTGTCAGCTGTGGGCGAGGACTTTTTATGAAACCACGTTTCAGCACCCTACTGAACGAATCGGTGCCCCCTAGTACAAATGATATTGCACGAGCTATAGCAAGAAAACACGGATGGACCATCATTCCTCATGGAGATACTGCGCTGAACATGCTAGGCCTATCAACACAGGTTCCAAACTCTTTCAGCTATATAAGCGACGGTCCATACAAGCAGTATTCTATAGGTAAAACAGAACTGCAGTTCCTGCATACAAATAGAATCAGCGAATTAAAAAACACTTCCTACGAGACAGCTCTGACTATACAGGCACTTAAGTCATTGGGAAAAGACTCAATCACTGATAAAGACATTCAAATCATTCGCAGAAAACTAAGCACTGAGTCCAAAGAGAAGCTGCTAACAGAAGGGCAGTATGCTACTGCATGGGTTTGTGAATATCTCAAACTTATTCGAACAGGTGGAAAATAATGAATTCAATAGCCAACAGCAGTTCGGATTTCCGTGAGGAACTATTCCTCATCACCGCTAAGAAGCTTAGCATTGCGGGAGGAATCATTGAAAAAGACTTTTGGGTATGCTGGCTTCTGGATTATCTGTTCCACAAAAATCCATGGTCAAAATCAATTGCCTTCAAAGGAGGTACAAGTCTTTCAAAATGCTATGGCTTGATTGAACGTTTTTCCGAAGATATTGATATTATTATGGACTGGCGCGTTTTGGGATATGAATTGAACGAACCGTACATTGATCGCAATCGTACAAAACAGGACCAATTCAATAAGGCTATGAATGCAAACACGGAAGTTTTCTTGCAAAGCTCATTTATGCCAGCGCTTGAAAAAGATATATCCAGTCTGCTTCACTCCGATTTCTCTTTATATATTGATGACATTGATCCGCAGACCATATGTTTTGCCTATCCGAAAGTCTTTACAGAATCTTCGATCCTCCCCGTCATTCGAATTGAAATTGGTGCATTGGCCGCATGGACTGCTTTGCAGGATGCGGTCATTGCCCCCTCCCCTATGCAGCACAGCAGTATCCCAATGCATTCGAACATCCGTCATCGCACATATTAACCGTTTCTCCAGAACGGACATTTTGGGAAAAGGCAACCATCCTTCATAAGGAATCCTTCAGAACAAACGGAAAACCTCCAGCTCGCTATTCACGGCACTATTATGATCTGTACTGCATGGGCAATTCTCCAACAAAGGATAAGGCTTTTTCCGATACTGATCTTCTTATGAAAGTTGCTGGATTCAAAGATCGTTTCTACCCAAGTCGGAATGCACATTACGAACTTGCCAAGCTAGGTACTTTGCGGCTGATGTCACCAGATAACTGTCTGGACATATTGGCAGATGATTATGCTCATATGAAAAATATGATATTTGGAACATATCCCTCTTTTGAAGATATATTGTCTTATTTGGATAAGCTTCAAAGCGAGATCAATTCGCTGCAGTAAGCAGTGAATCTAGATATTGCCGGTATATACATACTTCAGATATTTCTTTGCCGCTTTCTGCATGCGAAGAACTGTCTCAATAGGAGTTGCTGGGATATCGCAATGATAATGAGGAAAGTAGCGGGAAAGATGCAGCACGATTGTATCATCCAGTGATGCAAGCCACGCTGCTTCTTTTTCAATCCATGCATCACTGTCATTCTTTCCCGGAATAATCAGCGATGTCACTTCAACATGGCATCTTCCAGAACAGAGTTCAATTGCCTCATGCACAGAATCATAATCGCCGTGAAGTTCTTTATAGTATTCTCTGTCACCCTTCAGATCAATATTTACAGCATCTGTTACCGCAAGCAGCTTTTCCCATATTGATTTGCTAACGCCGCCATTGCTGACTAGAACAATTTTCTTATCTGTATCTTTCAAAAAGATCGCTGTATCAATGATGTACTCATACGAAATGGATGGTTCGTTATATGTGAAAGCAATTCCCAGATTATCGTTCTCTGCGCATGCCATTTCTGCAAGCTCCTCAGCTGATAGATATCTGTACTGTACGCTGTTCTCATCACTCATCGATATAGATGCATTCTGGCAGAATGGGCACGCAAAATTGCATCCATAGCTGCCCACAGAAAGAATGCGGCTGCCCGGATAAAAATGCACAAGCGGTTTCTTCTCTATCGGATCCATTGCCAATGAAGTAACTCTTCCATAATTGGCACATACATTGATTCCATGATCATTTCTTCTAGCTCTGCAGAATCCGGTTCTGCCTTCCTGTATATGGCAATGATGAAAGCAGACATCACAGATGATTTCAGACATGGCGGACAACCTCAAATCTCTGCATCACAATATCATCTTCATCCGGATCAATGCCGCCTTTTCTGCATGCTATATCAATCTGCTGTTCCACTGTATCTACACCATCCAGATTTGGCAGCAGCAATCCCTGTCTCCCCGATTTGGTACAGATTACTCCATATCTCTTTACATCCAGTTCACTTCTGCTGTGAATCCGCTCCGGCTGTTTCAGCACATCGACATTGATATTCAAGTATGGAAGTTCTTCTTTCTGTATTGGTTCAAAGCGTGGATCTTCTGAAGATGCAGAAACAGCATTGTGCATGATTTCCTGAGCAATGCTTCCGTATACCGGTCTGATTGTTCCAATACAGCCACGCAGTTCTCCATTTTCATGTATGGACACAAACACGCCTGCTTTATCTTCTGTCATTTCTGCCGGCAGATCATTTGCAGTCTGTATTCTTCTGTGTTCCTTAACCCACATCTCAATTGTTCTGCGGGCTAGAGAAACATATGGATCTTCACATTGTATTCTTTCCTGTATTGTCTGTTCTTCTTCTTTCAGGTATTGATCCAGAATATTGCGTTCATCATTTCTTTCCTTGACTGTATATTCAATGATTCCGTAGCCACCTCCAAAAGGTGCTTCATGACTAAGTACTTTCGCTATCGAGTGCTCCAGCCATCATCACAAAGGACCTATGTCCGCATTCCATGGCTTTCTCAAGAAACACCGGATCATAATGGAACAGCTGAAGAAAATCAGCATTGCCCATATCTTTCATGATCCGCTCATCATATTCAGGTCCTTCTTTGCTGTAGCCATACGGACCATCTACTTTCTGATTGTGGGCAAGATCTCCGCTGGCAATATATGCAACTCGACGGTTCAGTTTCTCAGCAGTCTTATCTATATACATGCCCATTTCATAATGCATGCGCAGGGGCAGTCCCGATAACCCAATCCGCACCAATTTAAATGATTGCAATGCTTTCCTGAGAAAATACAAAGGAACCATTGTTCCATGATCCAGTATCTGTTCCCGATCATAATCAGTACCGCCTGGAAATCCATGTACTTTCAGTTCGGTGTTCAATGCAGCGGTAAACTCTTCATCATAGGGAATATCGAATGTTACCTCCCCAGCATTGAACTGTCCCAGATCTCCATATCCCTGTCTTCCTGAAGATACCTGGAAATAGTCACGACAAAGAATCGCATGCGGCGATGACAATACAATTGTATCGGGGTGGAAAGAAGCAATGAATTCTGAGACGGCCTTATAGCCATCCAGTGTTTTTCTCATCTTCTCTTCTTCACCATTTCCTATCTCACTGACTGCAATAGGAGGATGCGGAACCATTGCTGCACATACAATCATAGATGATCCCTTCTTTCATTCTCATTATAGCAGTGCTTCGAGCACGCAGCACTTGTAGCTGTTTTCAGTATAAAAAGAAGCCATCCTGCAGCAGTTCAGCGTTGTTCAGATCAAAGGTATGCATTTCATCTTTGCGTTCAGCATCGATCTTATTTTTTCCCAGGAAAAAATAAGATCACAAAGCAAGAATCTATATGTGCTTCAATATGAATTTCTCAAGAATTGGATTAAGCTGCTCTGCATTGCGCATCGGAAAATCATGGTTTACTCCTTGCAAGGTCATTGTCTGACAGTTGGAATTCTGAGCAAGCATTGCAAGAGAGGCTTTCATATCTTTGACTTCCTTGCTTCCGCAAATTGCCAGCATTGGTATTGCTACGGATTGGTATGCTGGCAGTTTTGATAAATCCAAAGTGTTAGTAAAAAACGATTGATAGACAGGAAGAGTAATCTGTTTTGAATATTCAGCCATATAATCGGCTTGTTTTTGTGTGTACTTCCAATACTTTCCCTGAAACCGTACAAGCCAGCTCCAATGCAGTGTTTTTTGGGTTATTGACGCCATAGAACAGTACATCTGAATTGTTTTCGGTTTCGGATTTACCCATGCGCTCAAAAACACAGCAAAGCTGAATAATTCAGGTTTTTTGCTGACCAGCATTATTGCAATTTGACTGCCGAGCGAATGCCCAATGACCCCTATTCGTTCTTTATGCAGAGAATTAACAAGTTCCAGCAGTTCATCGACGGTCTTTTCAGGCACATAGATTTCAGCTGCTGCCTTTCCTGCTCCTGGCAAGTGCGGTACAACTAGATGGCATGAATCAGAAAGACAGTACTGCCGGCAGAATGTATCAAGCGCCGCTGCCCCATGCAGCAGAAGAATCGTTGGATTTTCTCTGTTTCCATATTCATCATAATACAGCATACTTTTTCCTTTCCTGGCAGACAGTTTCAGCAATGAAACTGTCTATCTCCGCATTTACCTGCTCTGGATTATCCCCATTTGAGAAATGCTTTGCATGTTTAATAAAATGCAAAGGATACCCTGTTTGCTTTGCCCATTCCTTGCAATATGCCTTTACCTTACCCGTGCTGTCTTTCTCTCCTGCCAATATCAATACAGGAAACGAAAAATCAACATCTCTATTTTCTGCAATGAAATAGTCATATGCAATCTGCATTTGCTGGATGATTTCCACTTTAGTCAGCGGCTCTAGCATAGACAGCATTTTCTGATATGAATAATCACTCTCTGACACTGACAGTGCCATGCTCGTTTTCAGGAGACTGGCTGTGAAACATTCTGCCATCAGAGCCACCCGCTTCAGCCACCATAAATCTGATTTTGAATAATATCTGAATCCCAATGGAGTTGTATCTAACGCCACAAATCCTTTTACCATTTCAGGATACATAGCCGCAAAATGCTGACTGGGATATCCGCCCATTGACATCCCCACTAAAAATGTTTTATCAATGTTTTCTTTCTGCAATATGCTATGCAATATTTCTGCTGTATCCTGATACGTGAATGGATGATACGGTCTCGACAATCCATGCATAGGAACATCCCACAGGATAACTGTATAATAATCTGAAAAGCAGGGAACCTGCATTTCAAACATGGTATGGTCTGCGGTTAATCCATGCGTAAATACAATGCAGTCTGATGCGTTTTCATTTCTGGCAATCCAATAAGGCTCTCCAAAATTTATAGGGGATTAGTCAAAATCCTTGGGGGACAGTTTGG
>CALEMD010000147.1 GCA_937902945.1 uncultured Erysipelotrichaceae bacterium
TTGTGCAGGTTGTCAGGTGGTCGGGGCCCGCTTTGCGGATCACTTGCTCTCCCAGCTGAGCTACGCCCCCAAGTTGTGATAACTGTTCAATTTTTGTTATTGCTTTGTGCAGGTTGTCAGGTGGTCGGGGCCCGCTTTGCGGATCACTTGCTCTCCCAACTGAGCTACAACCCCATATATACAGCAGAATTATTGTAGCACAACAAATTCATCTGAGAACAAATGAAATATCTGCATGGCCATTGTGATACTTTGCTTTCACAATAGAGCCGGCAATCATTGTCATCGCTGGGAATGTATGGCCGATATCCGCATCATAAAGAACAGGCATATCAGGAAGTGCTTTCAGGATTGCATCTTTATAGGTCATTCCGGTTTCACTGCTGCTGAACAATACACGGCCGATCAGTACACCGGTGCAGTTTTCAAACCATCCGGCATACCGCATCTGCAGCAATGTACGATAGAATACTTCCGCACTGAGCGCATAGTTGTCAAAGAACCAGACAATGCCGTCCTTTGAATACTTCTTAGTAAAGGAATGTACGGCATCGTATTCAGTGCCGATCAGATCCTTTAAAACATCAATGCAGCCGCCGATGCATCTGCCTTCTATGACTGTATTGCCGACGGTACTCTTCCAAGCGGTGCGCTTATTGAATCGAAGCACACCTTTGATCAGATTCTCACTGCCGCTGTAGGAAGAGGAACTATGCTGTATAACATTCTTTCCTTCTTCAATGTTCAGAAAATTCTGGACATAGGCAGGGACTGCTTTTGCAGGATAGAAGGAATGCAGATTGATTCCATACAGGGATGCCACATCATACTTAACGGTAAGAGGGAATAGGATGCCGGTTGGATCAGACATTCCGGACAGCCACTTTGGCTTCTTCTTTATTGTTTTGAAATCAACATAGGGAAGAATCTCAAAAAGAAAATCACCGCCGCTGGCACAGAGAACAGAAGAAACATCCGGATCTTTAAAAAGACTCAGCAGTTCTTCAGCACGTATTTCAGCAGTGCTGCTTCTTAAGCCATTGACACGTACACTGGCCGTTTCCTTAATGCGGTATCCTAGCTGTGTTAATACCTTAACAGAAGCATCGTGAGAGGCAATATCATTGCCGGAGCCGGCACTTGGTGCACAGATGCCGATTGTATCTTTCTTTTGAATAAATGGTGGATAGATCATACAGTACCTCCTAGCAATATTGTACAAATGAAAAGCTCTCCGGGGAAGAGAGCTTTTTCTGTTGCAATTATCTTTCTTTAAAAGGGGGGAAAGAATTTTATTTGTTTGGTTTACCAGATCAGTTGTTTCTGATCGAATCAAGTACCTCCTTTCGATGACTAAAGAATAATGCTCCTGTGTTAAGACAGTTCGAATGGATTCTGAATTCCATGTGAATGAATATGAAATGAAATACACAAACGTCAATACTGCGGAAACAATCACATATTTCTGAAGTTTTTCTGTGAAATGTCTTTCATAATCGGAAAAACGCTATACACTTAGGCATATTTGTTTACGAAATAGTCATTTATGCCTCATTTATGTTATTCAAATTTTGAAAGTGTGCCAAAATGAAGACGTTAAAAGGAGATATATGATTATGGACAAGACATTTTCTGAAAGCGTAAAAGCATTCGGCGCCCAGCAGCTTCTTGGTTATATTGACAAGAATCCTGAGAACAACATTCCAAAGATGCTGGATTGGCTGGAGAAGTACGGCGGCAGCATGGCAATTCCAGGACAGCTGGACTATGTGAAGCGCGTACTGAGCGACAAGAACAACAAGTGGTATAAATTCACGATGAAGTTCTTTAGGGAGATTGATCCGAATGTCCGTAAGAAGTTCATGGAAACATTCGTTGTGAATTCTTCATTGCTTGGTATTCCGCGTCAGAACAAGATGAAGGAAAAGTACCAGTGCAACATTCCGTGGACTATACTGTTTGACCCGACCTCAGCGTGCAATATGCATTGCACAGGATGCTGGGCTGCAGAGTATGGACATCAGCTGAACCTCTCATATGATGATATGGATAAGATCGTCACACAGGGCAAAGAACTGGGTGTCTACTACTATCTGATGACAGGCGGCGAGCCGCTCTGCCGCAAAGATGATATTCTGAAGCTTGCTGAAAAGCATAATGACTGCGGTTTCCATATCTTTACAAACAGCACACTGATTGATGAAGAGTTCTGCAAGAAAGTACAGAAACTTGGCAATATCAGCTTTGCAATCTCACTTGAAGGCACAAAGGAAACAAATGATGCTAGAAGAGGAGATGGCTGCTATGACAAAGTCATGCATGCTATGGATCTTCTGAAACAATACGGCATTATATTTGCAGTATCTGTCTGCTATACACATGCAAACTATAAGATGGTCACAAGTGATGACTTCATTGATCTGATCATCAGCAAAGGTGCAAGAATTGCTTGGTATTTCCATTACATGCCAGTTGGCAATGATGCATCACTGGATCTCTTGCTGACACCGGATGAGCGTGAGTATGTCTATCACCGTGTACGTGAGATACGTTCTGAAGAATCAGGCAAGGAAATATTCTCCATTGACTTCCAGAATGATGGCGAGTTCATCGGCGGCTGCATAGCCGGCGGCAAGAACTATCTGCATATCAATTCCAATGGTGATGTAGAACCATGCGTATTCATTCACTACAGCAGTGCCAATATCAAGACAATGGATCTGCTCGACTGCCTGAGACAGCCTCTGTTCATGAAATACAGAGAGAATCAGCCGTTCAACGAGAATATGCTGAGACCATGTCCAATGCTGGAGAATCCAGAATTCCTGCAGAAGATTGTACGTGAATCCGGAGCTCATTCAACAGATATGACATCTCCTGAATCTGCAGAGCATCTATGTGACAAGTGCGTTCCTTATGCTAAGGAATGGCAGCCGCGTGCAGATGCACTGTGGGAAGCAGAAGAAGTGGAAAAAGCAAAGGAAAAAGCAGCAAAGTAGTTCTAATATCAAAGCGAAGAGGAATATCTGATGAAGAATTCCTCTTTTTTGTACCCTTTTGAAAGGAATTGACAGCAGAATTTTCAGAATGAGTAAATGTGTGAGAGTATTATATAGCCATAAAAATGTAAAACAGGATATAATAGTAGCGCTTCCAACTAATTTATAAAAATACCAGATCTGGGGAGAAATTATGAAGAATATTACAAAGAGAAACGGCAAGACAGCAGCATACAACAGACAGAAAATAGCCTTGGCAATGCAGAAATCCTTTGTCAGTGTGCATCAGGATGCAGATGATGCCCGCATTGAGGAATTGCTGAAGCAGGTTGAAGCAGAAATGCAGGATGCCGAAGGGACTTCGGTTGAATCCATTCAGGATACTGTTGAGCAGGTATTGATGAAGAATGGAGAGTATGCAGCCGCAAAGAGCTATATTCTCTATCGTCAGATGCGCACACAGAAAAGAGAAATACGTGAACATCTTTGCAATGCGGTAGAACAGGAAGGCATACTCCCTGTTTTGGCGTGCATACAGAAGGATTT
>CALEMD010000148.1 GCA_937902945.1 uncultured Erysipelotrichaceae bacterium
ATTTATAAAAGTAAATACTATTATATTTGAAATTTTAGCTGTTTCTTCTAGCGAAGACGTGAATCCTCATGTATAATGTTTAGTAAACAAAGGAGCGATCTTATGATTACTATCAGAGATGTTGCTAAAGCTTCAGGATTTTCTGTCACAACCGTCTCACGTATATTCTCTGGAGACCCAGATTTTCATGCAAGTCCTGAAACAAAGCAGAAAATACTCGATACAGCCAACGAACTCGGCTATTCATATAAATCTAGAAAACATTATTTAAATATTGGCTGTGTGATGTCTATAACTTACAGTTATTCTGATCCTTACTTTATTGATATACTCAGTGGTATACAAAGCTTCTGCGATAAACACAATGCTTCAATATCTTTAATTATTAGTTATGCACAGTGCCAGGAATTATCGCCTTCGCTTCAAAAAAGAATACAGAAACTTGATGGGCTCATCATTACTGAACTACCAAAAGAACGTGTTGATTATTTCAAAAACCTCGGTAAAAAAATCGTGTTTGTCGATAATCCAATGAATGGCTACTGCAGTGTTGGATTCGATGTTGTATATGCTAACGAACTGATTATGCGCCACTTAATTAAAAGAGGCTATAAGCGTATTGCATACATTGGTGGTCCAACAGATGAAAATGGTATGCAGACAGAATTTGATTCATCGTATAGGCTTATGGTATACCGAGAGACCTTGCGAAAAGCCAATATAACGTATGATCCGTCCATCATTTTCAATTGCATGTGGGACACACAGCAATGTGTTGCAATTTTGAAGTCACTCTTTTCTGCCAACAGAAAAATTGATGCGATTTTTGCCGGCTCCGATTCTTTAGCCACAGTGATAATCCGTCAGTTGAATACGCTCAGCATTCGCTGTCCAGAAGATATCGGTGTTGTCGGATTCAATGACATTGAAGTCAGCAAAGATATCACGCCATCTCTCACAACGGTTCATTTACCAACGAGAGATATGGGAGAAACAGCAGCGAAAATTCTAATTTCTCAAATCACTGAAAACACAGTTGACACCATGCATTACCTTCTGCCCGTAAAACTCGTTGTACGTGAATCAACTAAATAGTTGCAATCAGAATATACACCCATCGCTGTTCGAGCAACTATCTAAAAAATTTCAGCAGCAATTTAAATATCATTGGCGCCTATCCGCTGTATCGGATCAATGATATTCATGCATTCAAGAAATGTGACTTCATTCTCTGCACTTCTCACACTCTTTTAGAATGGAGCACTTATGCTAGCGCAATAAAAAGGATTAACAAAGACATTATCTTCATTAATCCTTCAATATCAGAAACTGACATGCAGAAGATTGAACAGTATCTAAACAGCCTTCTGCCGTCTTACAGAGGATTTGCAAATACATCTGTCTCAGCGCAGAACATAGACTGATTATTCACCCATGCGCAATCTCAGCTAAGCGCTATCTGCTGTAAGGAACTTCAATTTCTAAATCAGTCAGCGGGAATGTGCAGCAAGGATGGATATATCCAAATTTCAGATCTGCCTTGCGTCTGTTCTCGAGTCTTTTTGGTGCATAGACTTTCCCGCTCTTTAAATAGGAGTGGCACCATCCGCATTCACCGCTTCTGCATCTTGATGGCACTGCTATTCCATTTTTCTCAAGAATCTGCAGAATTGTATCATCTGAACTGCCTTCTGCCGTTTTTATTTCATCCATAATATGGACAGTAATCTTAACTGATCCTTTTTCATGATCTGGACAGTCTTCCTGCGCAGATGCATCGTGTATTTCGCCAAAGAGTTCATGACGGATATATTTCTTTTCCAGCCCCATTGCCGCAAGTTCTTTGTCGACAAAATTAAACATCACCTGCGGTCCGCATATGAACACGGAATATGCATTCTTCGGTTCATACTTTTCGATCAGTTCACGTGTGATGAAGCCATGTTCAAAACCTTCTTTCTGTTCATGGCTCAGTACATATACCGGCTTGATTCTGCTGCACTTTGAAGCCAAGTCATCAAATTCATCTTTAAACAGTATGCTGTCTGCTGTTCTGCTTCCGTACAGGAGAATCATATTGAAATCTTCATCTCCATCCGCTATTGCTTTCGCCATGGAAAGAAATGGAGTTATACCGCTTCCCCCGGCAATGCAGAGCACCGTTTCAGCATCGCGCAATCCAACATATTCGAAAGTACCTTCCGGTGCAGAAATTTCCAGTTCACTGCCTACATGCCAGTTATCAAGAGTATAACGCGAGCCAAGTCCGCCTTGAACTCCTTTGACTGTTATTGCATATTTTCCTTGCAGAGATTCTTTCGGAGAAGATGACAGAGAATATGCTCGAGTAATCGGCATGCCTTCAATATTCAGGAATACTGTTATATATTTGCCAGCCGCAAAATAAGCCAGTTCCTCAGTTCCCTTTTCTCTGTTGCATACCAGCACATATGTTTTGCAGTCTTTATCACGTTCAATGATTTTATCAACTTTAACAAACTGTCTTACGGGATGAAGTCTTCTTGCAAGGGCATTGACTGGATATTCATTAGGAATCGGTGTATCAGCCGCATCCTTGAACTTCTTTTTTCTAATGGAAGACAGTTTCAGAAAATCAAATGCATTCAAGGAACTCAGTTCATTCTTTACCATCTTATTTACCCTCCTTCATATCCGCCATGGTTTTCTTTGCAGTTCCGTCACCCGAGAAATACGCTGAGCTGTAGCCATCCATTCTTTCGGAGTGTGCACCGCAGAAGCGCAGGCCTTTCACTGTCCGCTCCTTTTCGAGATTCATAGTTCTTGGAAGAATAGAATCCCATATGCGCACCTGATAGCCATAAGGTGTCCCATTCGGTGTATTCAGATATCGAGCAAATGTAGCTGGTGTTGCAACTTCAATTTCTTCAATATACGGTTTCAGATCAACACCAAGAGTATCTTGGTAATAATCAATTATCTCCTCGGCTATGCGCATCTTTGTCTTCTTATATTCTTCCGGCTTAACTTTACCCCAGATATCTCCATAAACAGATGTGGTAAAGAATACCTGACATGTCCCTTTCGGCGTACAGTCATCTACTACGCGATTCAGGCAATTGACAATAACCCATCCCGTTCCGCCAAGTGTGAAACTGTTTTTATACTGTCCAACTGAATCTGCATGCGGTTCTAGGAATACGGAGTAGTCCTGAATGCCAAGTTCTTCGGCTGTTTTATTCATTCCAAGATAGACCGTAACAAAGGAAAGTGCGATATCTCTAGCATTTGCCTTCTTCACTTCGAGCGGCGGTATATTCTCCTTATCAACCATCTGTCCAAATACGTTATTCGGGAAGCTGTTGCAGATAATATGATCCGCATAATACTCTTTGCCGTTTGCAATGACACCATACGCTGTTCCGTTCTTAATCAGTATCTTTGTCACTGGGCAGTTGTACCAGATCTCGCCATCATGATCGCGGATCACTTTTTCCAAAGCCAGAGACAGCTCATGCGAAAACATGCCAGGCATGCCAGCCCCATAGATCACATAGACTAACAGCATCATGCAGAATGTCATACAGCTCAATGTATCGGTAGCTTCTCCTACATATGGCCAGTACGTAGTCAATATATGCTGTGCCTTCTTGTCTATCCCAATCAGATCCATGCATTCATCTGCAGAATGAGATGCCATCCGCATAAAGTCCTTATGCTTGAGTATCATATCAATCGGTTTAATCTGCCCTGCACCTAATGCACTCATGGTTTTCAGTCCTGACAGACCGAATTCAAAAAGCCGTTTTACACTTGCTCTGCATCCTGGAACCTGTTTTTCCATTTCATCGCAGAATTCTTCAATGCCGCATGGCATGCTCGCATCATACTTTTCTTTCAGATCAGTCGATATGACTCGATATGTATGATTCTCATGATGCCAATCGACATCGGCCCCAAACTCCTTGAATAATTCACGTACTGCTCCTGGATTCTCTTCTGATCCAACCTGTGCCAATTCATGAAGCGATGGCTCAAATTCAAAACGCCCCCTTCT
>CALEMD010000149.1 GCA_937902945.1 uncultured Erysipelotrichaceae bacterium
AGGAGCGTATACAGGTTACCCTTAGTTAGATGGGCTAATTTGTATATACCAAAGAGGATGATAGACAATGGGTGAATTATTAGTACAGCTGCGCAAAGAGAACATGCAGGCAATGAAGGATCATGACACAATGAAAAAAGGAGTGCTTTCTCTGGTTATCTCTGCCATTGCACTGGCAGAAAAGGAAAGCGGCAAGACTCTGACTCTGGAAGAAGAACAGACATATGTACAGAAAGAACTCAAGCAGACAAGAGAAACACTGGCTGAGACACCTGCGGATAGATCTGAACTGATTGCAGAAACAAATGCAAAGATAGCGCTTCTGGAAAGCTGGCTTCCAAAGCAGATGGATGAAGCTGCAATCCGCAGTGCCATTGAGGCAATGATGGCAGAGATGAATCTGGAGCCTCTGAAGAAGAACCAGGGCACTGTCATGAAAGCAATGCTTGCCAAGTTCAAAGGGCAGACTGATGGCAAGACTGTTAATAGAATATTGGCTTCCATACTGAAGTAGATAATCAGAAAAAAAGACTGAATGAAGAGGAAAGAGAACAGTGCAAACTGATCGCATCGCTCATTCAGTTTTTATTTTGAGAAGGCTTAAGGATTCTTTTTGTATTTGAAAGATTATCTGAAAAGAAAGGAAGAACAGCATGAGTAGAAAATTTGATGATTTCCTGAATAAACAGCTCAAAAACTCTGAATTCAGAAAAGAGTATGAAGCATTGCAGCCGAAGCATGCAATTATCCAGGCACTGCTGGATGCAGGAAAACAAGCAGATATGACTCAGAAAGAACTTTCAATCCGCACAGGCATAGCACAGGGAGATATCAGCAAGCGTGAACATGGGAATGCAAATCCATCTGTGCATACATTCAGCGGTTTGTGGCGGCAATGGATATGACATTGAAAATTGAGTTTCTTCCAAAATCAACGCATCACTAAAAGAACTGCCGATCGTCATGATGGGCAGTTCTAATGGCGTTCTAAAATCTAGTGGGGATGGGGAGGCGCTCTACAATCCAGTGGGG
>CALEMD010000150.1 GCA_937902945.1 uncultured Erysipelotrichaceae bacterium
AATAACGATATGGATGGTCTGAAGACAAAGATGGATGAACTTGAAAAAGCAGCCAATGATATGGCTCAGTCCATGTATCAGTCAGAACAGGCACAGGGTGCACCGGAAGGCGCAGCAGGTGCTGATGCCTATGCAAACGCTGGAAAAAATGGCGATGATGTAGTTGACGCGGATTTCAAGGAAAAGAAATAAAGATCAAAGACAGAGTTCCTGGATGCGTTCCGGGAACTTGTCTTCTTTCAGAAGAAAACAGAAGTATAATGATTAATAACAGTTGAGAAAGGGAAGTCAGATATGGCTGAAAAAAGAGATTACTATGAAGTGCTGGGGGTATCAAAAAGCGCAAGCGACGATGAAATAAAAAAAGCCTATCGGTCCCTGGCAAAGAAATATCATCCGGATGTGAATAAAGCACCGGATGCTGAAGCAAAATTCAAGGAAATCAATGAAGCATATGAAGTCCTTGGAGACGCAAAGAAGAGACAGACATATGACCAGTTTGGATTTGCCGGTATGGATGGATCCAATCCGAATGGCGGGTTCAATGGCTTTTCACAGGGAACAGGCGGATTTGATGATCTGAATGATATCTTCTCCTCGTTCTTTGGCGGCGGCGGCATGGGAGGCATGGGAGGACAGGAGCAATACTCTTCCCGCAGCAATCAGCCTCGCAAGGGACAGGATAGATACATGAAGATGAATGTCAGCTTCATGGATGCCTGCTTTGGCAAGACTGAGAGCATCAATCTGACAGTAGACGAGCAGTGTCCGCAGTGCAAAGGCACTGGCGCTGCAAATCCGGAAGATGTTCAGACATGTCCTACATGTCATGGTTCAGGTACTGTTATAACCCAGCAGCGTACAGCTTTCGGCGTATTCCGCTCACAGGGCGTATGTCCTGAATGTCACGGTACCGGTCATAAGATCAAGCATCTGTGCCCACGCTGCGGAGGCAATGGCTACGAGCATAAAAGAGTCAGTGTCGATGTGAAGATTCCAGCTGGCATTGCTGGAGGTCAGCAGCTGCGGGTATCCGGCAAGGGTGAACGTGGAGAAAATGGCGGACCTAATGGAGACCTGTATATTGAAATCAATGTACTTCCGCACGATAAATTTATCCGTGATGGCAAGAACATACTTTTAGATATTCCTGTATCTGCTGTTGATGCTACTTTGGGTATCAGTGTTGATGTACCGACAATCCGCGGAGAAGTGTCCATGAAGATTCCAGCCGGTACACAGGATGGCACTCAGCTGCGTCTCAAGGAACAGGGGGTACCTGATATCCGCGGCGGCAAAAACGGAGATCAGCTTGTTAGAATCAAGATTGAAGTGGACCGCAAATTGACTTCAAAAGAAAAAGAACTGTATCGTCAGCTGCAGATGCTGCAGGGTGAAGGCGGAAAAGAGAATATATTCTCACGTTTCAAGAGAAATTTCCGCGCATAATCCTGATTCAGGCATCTTCAGCTTCATGATCGGAGGTGCAAAATATGAATATAGAACAGATGACAGAACAGCTGCAGGCCATCATTATGGCGGCACTGCAGAAAACACAGGAAAAGCATAATCCGGAACTGTGTCCGGAACATGTTCTTTCAGCGATGCTGAATGACAGCGGACTTGATGGAATATGGGAAAGAATGAAACTGAATAAAAATGAACTGATACAGAGTGCAGAGCAGGCAGTTGACAGACTGCCTGAAAGCTCTCAGGATCAGCCAAGTCTTTCTTCATCTTTGAACAGCGGCTATCAGAAAGCACTCGACTATATGAAGAAGCAGGGCGATACATATATGAGCACAGCAGCTCTTCTGATTGGCTTGCTGAAAACAGATACTCCGGCAATCAAAGAGATGATGCGTCAATACGGTTTTTCTGCTGCAGATGCTGAAAAAGCAGAAGAAGATCGCAGAGGAGGAATGAAGATGGAGGACAAAGGCAACGAAGGACAGCTGGACGCACTGAAAAAGTACGGCCATGACATGGTTCAGGATGTTAAGGATGGAAAGATAGATCCGGTTATCGGCAGAGATGATGAGATAAGAAGAGTGATTGAAATACTTTCTCGCAAGACAAAGAATAATCCAGTGCTGATCGGTGAACCGGGTGTCGGCAAGACTGCCATTGTTGAAGGACTGGCATGGCGCATCATGAAAGGTGATGTACCGCTTGGACTCAAGGATAAAAGACTGATCGAACTGGATATGGGATCTTTGATAGCTGGGGCTAAATACCGCGGTGAATTCGAAGAACGTCTGAAGGGCGTACTGAATGCTGTTAAGAAAGCAGACGGAAATATCATTCTCTTTATTGATGAAATTCATAATCTTGTAGGTGCAGGAAAGACGGAAGGCAGCATGGATGCTGCAAATCTGCTCAAGCCAATGCTTGCTAGAGGAGAACTGAAATGCATCGGTGCGACGACATTTGATGAATACAGGAAATATATTGAAAAAGACAGAGCACTGGAAAGACGTTTTCAAAAAATACAAGTCAGTGAACCGACAGTTCAGGATACCATTTCTATACTGCGTGGATTGAAGGATCGCTTTGAAAGCCATCATGGTGTTCAGATTAAGGATGAGTCCGTTATTGCGGCAGCAACTTTATCTGATAGATACATTACGGATCGCTTTCTGCCGGATAAGGCAATTGATCTGATTGATGAGGCATGCGCATGCATCCGTGTTGAAATGGATTCCATGCCGGCGGATCTTGATGAATTGGACAGAAAGATCATGACCCTGCAGATTGAAGAAACTTCTCTGAAAGATGAAACGGATGAGAAGACGAAAGTCCGCAGAGAACAGATCAGAAAAGAACTTGCTGATCTGAATGAGCAGAAAGAAGTAAAGTTCAGCAAGTGGCAGGCAGAAAAGAAGGAACTAGACAGTGTCAAGAGCTCGCGTGAGGAACTGGAGAAGGCTAAGCTGCAGCTTACTACTGCGCAGAATGATGCCGACTATGAAAAAGCGGCTAAGCTGAAATACGATACAATTCCTGCTCTGGAGAAGAAAATCAATGACGCTTCATTGAAGGAGCACAAAGATGCAATGATCCAGGAAGTCGTGGACGAAGAGATGATCGCAAAGATCGTATCTCGCTGGACCCATATTGACGTATCCAGACTGATGAGCAGCGACAGAGCTAAGATACTTCATCTGCCTGAAGTTCTTCGTCAGAGAGTCATGGGACAGGATGAGGCATTGGAATTGGTATCTGATGCAATTATGCGTTCTAAGGCAAACATTCAGGATGAAAACAGACCGCTGGGATCATTCCTGTTTCTTGGTCCGACAGGTGTAGGCAAAACAGAAGTTGCAAAAGCACTAGCCCAGCAGCTGTTTGATGATGAAAATAAGATCATCCGCATCGATATGTCTGAATACATGGAAAAATTCAGTGTATCTCGATTGATCGGAGCTCCTCCAGGATATGTAGGCTATGAAGAAGGAGGACAGCTTACCGAAGCGGTAAGACGCAGTCCGTATTCCATTGTTCTTCTTGATGAAGTCGAAAAAGCCCATCCGGATGTTTTCAATATACTTCTGCAGATACTGGATGATGGCAGAATTACAGACTCAAAAGGAGTTACAGTTGACTTCAAGAATACAATCATTATCATGACAAGCAACCTTGGTTCACAATACGCATTTGACACTGACAAGGAAGAACGCCAGAAGCATTATATGGATGAAGTGCACAAGTTCTTCAAACCTGAATTTGTAAATCGTATTGATGAAATCATCGTCTTCAATGCATTGAATGATACGGTTCTGAAAGAGATTGCGGATAAATTCCTGAAACAGCTTGCGGATCGTCTGCATGAAAAAGACATCAGCCTGAAGATTACCGATAAGGCAAAGGCAAGAATCATTCAGTGCGGTGTTGATCCAGTATTTGGAGCGAGACCTATGAAGCGGCATATTCAGAGAACTATTGAAACTGAGATTGCCCGCAAGGTTATTGAAGATCCAAATATTGCTGGCAAGACAATCACTGTTGATGCAGATGATGAAAAGTATATTCTGAGTGTCAGCAGATAACTCGCTGATGAAATGAAAAGAGCTTTGAAAATTCAAAGCTCTTTTTAAGTTATGCTGTGATCTGCAGCAAGCAGATTGTTCTGCAGCCATACTGCTACACCATCATGATCATGAGACAATGTAACAGCATCTGCAGCTTTTTTTGTTTTTGGCATGGCGTTTGCCATGGCAATTCCTGTACCGCATATCTGCAGCATTGATATATCATTTTCTCCATCTCCGAATGAGATGCATTGCTCAGCGGCAATGTTTTCAAGTTCCATGATCTTTCTGATGGATTCTCCTTTAGATATACCCAGTCTTTGAACTTCCAGCCACTGCTTGGAAACGAAAAATGAAGTGCATCTGTCAGATGGAAGTTCTTTGGCAATTTTTTTCAGTATGCCATAGGTGGAACAGAAGCAGACCTTTGCCGCAGAGGATGGCAGAGAAGCCATTGGATCGGAAGTGATTGCGCGCTTATGAACAGGCATCTGCTTTGAAATCCACCGGAGGTTCTGCAGACGGCTGAAGATATCCGCAAAAAGAATATACTTTCTGCTGGCAGCTGTGATGCTTCGAGTCTGATCATGATAATTCATCATGACCATATGTGTATCAAGAAGTGAGCATAGATACTGAAGATCTTCTGTTATCAGCTTATCTTTTTCGTAATGAAGTCCATTTTTACAGCAGAATAGATCCTGTCCGTTCAGACATGAAGCATAATCAAAAAGATCAGCATCCACATGCTGAAGAATTGATGAAAGAGGACGGCCTGAACAGATAGCAACAAGAATGCCTTTGCTGCGGATCATGCGAAGTGTATTTTTAGATGTGCTGCTGATCTCTCCTTTGCTGTTCAGAAGAGTTCCATCAAGGTCACAGCAGATCAGTTTTGCATTCGAATAAGTCATGACGCTATTCTAACGATAAAATACAGATTCGGCAAGCATGCGTGGTATAATGATAAACAGCAAAGGCAGGGATATAGACAATATGGATCAGAATGTTCATGCAGTGCGCAGGGCACAGGCTGAAGCCTGTATGATCCGCCTTGAGGCAAACCAATTTGAAACACAGTATTTTGACAATTCATCAGATGCACTGTCATTTCTAAAAAAAGCAATTCCCGCAGACAGCACAGTGGGTGTTGGCGGAAGCGAGACTCTCCGGCAGATACATGCAATTGAATGGCTTGAGAATGAACCGTCGCTGAAGTTCCTTGACCGATATCATGCGGGCAATGAGGAACAGGTACTGCGGGACTCTCTGACTGCTGATGTGTTTCTCACCAGCAGCAATGCTGTGACAATGAACGGCATGCTGTATAATGTTGATGGCCGCGGCAATCGCATTGCGGCATTGACATTCGGTCCGAAGAAAGTCTATGTACTTGTTGGTACGAACAAGATTGTATCTGATATTGATGCGGCAGTACAAAGGGTAAAAACGATTGCTGCACCGGCAAACTGCATGAGACTGAAAAGACAGACGCCATGTACAAAGACTGGTGAATGCATGGAATGCAGCTATGATCAGACAATCTGCTCATCGTACGCTGTTACGCGCAGAAGTCATATAAAAAACAGAATCTGTGTTATCTTTATAAACGAAGAACTGGGTTTCTAACAGGAGAAGACAATGAACGATTATGTAAACATTCTGCTTTGCGCTCTATTCGGCGGCATGGGAATCTGGATGCTGCTGAGCTACTTCAAAACCAATAAAAAGATTTTGATTAAAGACAGGACATGGACATTCTCAAGAGGATTGTTTCTAGCGGCTGGCATTGCAGCTGCAGTTACTGTAGTTTTCTATAATACATTTTTAGACTATCTGCGGATTATTACGATGCTTATGGCTATTGCAGGGTTTCTTCTGATGAGAGACGGCGTTGGTGAGGAAGGAATTGTATCCATGGGCAAGTTCACGCCATGGAAGATGATACGCAATTATGACTGCGGCATGAACAAGAAAAAATTCACTGCTATATTCAACTGCAATGACAAGTCTGGAAAAAGCAAAGACACCTATATGTCCTATATCGATTTTGATGTAAAGGATGCGGATAAAGTACAGGCATTATTGAAAGAGAAAATTGGCAATAAATACATACGAATGAAGAAGAACTGACCTGATCACGCATGTGATTGGGTTTTTATATGAATTGACATCAGATATTGTTTCTTCTATGATATGTATAGTCAAAATGACTATATGGAAGGAAGAAGATAGATGCTGGATGAAAACATTACAAGTGCAGTTGATTTGATTCTGATGACTGTCAGCGACAGCCGGCTGAAGTGTCTTCTGAAGAAAAGAACGGAAGAACCGTTTATAAACTGCTGGGCAATGCCTGGCGGAATTGTCAGAGCAGAGGAAGACCTTGATGCTGCTGCTGAACGTCAGCTCAATGAACAGACACATCTGATACGAAAAACATATTTCCGACAGCTCTATACTTTTGGCAATGCGGATCGCGATCCGCGCGGAAGAATTGTAACTACCGTGTATCTTTCCATGGCTCCTGAATCGAATATCCGAGTATATCCTGAACAGTTGGATACTGCATGGTTTACAATTAAGAGGACAGTATTGAAGACAACGGCAAGAAGCAGGGAATCTATACTGACATTGGATGCCGAAGACTTGAATATTGGCATGCAGTACAGAATTACCGATACTGCCAATCAGAATTATACGCAGACAAGGTCATCACTGATGAAGGCTAGCAGCTGTGCATTGGCATTTGATCATATCAAAGCCATTAACATGGCGCTTGATATGGTACAGAACAGAGCAGCCGCTACCGGAATTCTGTTCAACCTGCTTCCGGAAGAAACAACTCTCAGAGAAATACAGACTGTCTATGAAGCTGTTCAGGGAGAGAAAACAGATACTGGAAATTTCCGGCGGGACATTGTCAGAATGCTTAAAAAAACAGAGAATAGAAAGACAGTCAACGGTAAGTCAGCTGCATTGTACAGATTCAACCCGATGTATCAATATCTAAAGGAGAATCTATGAAAAAAATACTGATTGCAATTGATATGCAGAATGATTTTGTGAGCGGAGCACTTGGCAGTCCTGCCGCTGAGGCAATTGTTCAGTCTGTCGTGCGGGAGATAGAAAGTGATGCATATGATGCTGTATTTGCAACTATGGATACGCATACAGATGAATATGCAGATACACTTGAAGGGAAGCTGCTTCCTGTTCCTCACTGCATCAAAGATACGAAGGGATGGCAGATAGAGAAAAGGGTCAGTGAAGCACTGAAGAAAAGGAATGCAGTCATTATAGAAAAACCGACATTTGGAAGTGAAAAGCTGAAAGAGGAAGTAAAGAAGCTGAATCCTGATGAGATAGTTCTTGTTGGACTGTGCACAGATATATGCGTCTGCAGCAATGCAATTCTGCTGAGAGCAGCATTGCCTGATACGCCGATTCATGTAGTAAAAGATGCATGTGCTGCATCAGCTGAAGCTAAGCAGCAGGAAGCATTTGATATTATGGAAAGCTGTCAGATAACAGCAATTTAAAGGAGAACTCTATGAGCAATATTCAAGTAGAACCATATGTACCTGATGAGGATTATGACAATCCCGCGATGGTGACAGATTTCTATGAATTCTCAATGGCCAACTGTCTTTATCTGCATGGGTTTAAAGACACCGTCATGGTTTTCAACATGTTCTATCGCGACAATCCGGATAATCTTGGATATGCCATCAGCTGCGGACAGGATAAACTGGTCAGGTTCCTAATGAACTATCATTTTAATGAAAAGGATCTGATCTGGCTGCGGACGAAAGGCATGAGTGAAGAATTCTGTGAATATCTGCGAACTTATAAGTGGAAAGGTTCCATGTATACGCTGCGCGAAGGAACGGTATGCTATCC
>CALEMD010000151.1 GCA_937902945.1 uncultured Erysipelotrichaceae bacterium
CAGCCAGGTATAGAAAGATGGGAATCTTACCATCGCCCAAAGTCCAGCAATGACGGCCGCATTCACAAGAAAGCCAAACAGTACAATGATAAAGAACTGAGAATAGCGAACATAGAAAACCGAGAATCGCAGCAGAATCAGTATCAGAACAGATATGACCATGGTTGTCTGATAGATAATGAAATCCATCCACAGTACCCCTACTGAGCGGCTGACAGGAACTCCCTGTTTGCGGAAAGCATACATCTGTGCAAACTGTCCTCCGGTTGAACTTGGCGTAATGCCATTGAAAAAACTGGCAATAAAAGCATTGATTGTCCCTTGTGTAAGATTGTATCTTGGATCCGACAGGTGAACCTCCGTCATCAATGTCCATCCCAGCAGTACCCTAGTCAGCAGCATCATCAGCAGAATCAGAAGAACATACCAGTAGTTTGCTCTTTGCAGCATGCCGAAAATATCTGCAGCGTTATCCTTCAGCACAAGCCACATAACCAGAACTGTAACACTGACAACTAAAATAATATTAAAGGTATAGCTTTTGAACAGCTTGCCCAACTTTTTCATCATGCTGTAATTATACTATTTTAAGAGGGTCATTCACAACCTGAAAGACTCTCTCTCATCCTTTCATTTCTGCAAGTGTGTCTCATCAAAGAGTGATTCATAAACTGCCTTAAGCTGCTGACCGATACTTGGAATACTGCGTTCCTGTGCTGTTTTATAGCCTTCCTCAACTGTAGATGGAAGCTTTTTCTCTACAATGCCCTGTATCAGTTCAGCAAACTCTTCATTGCTGTGGCCTTTGTAGCAGTTAACTTTATCCTTGAGCCATGGATCAAAAGCCCCAATATCTCGGATCAGCAGATTCTGATGTGAAGCCAGCGCCTCTAATACAACGATTCCTTCTGTCTCTTCATAGGAAGGAAAGAAGAAGCAGTTTGCATCTAAATAAGCTCCCTGGATAATCGGTCCTTTTACGTATCCTGGAAAATATACATTCAGCGGATGATTTTTTACAGCTGCTGCAACTTCAATCGGAATCATCATCATATTCACATCGCCGAACCAGATGAATTTATATTCAGGCAGCATTTTTGCAACTTCCACAAAATCAAGGATGCCCTTGCGCTCAAATGGAAGCCCCACTCCCAGCACCACTTTATCTTCCGGCTGCAGACTGAAGTATTTGCGATATGCCTTGATCTTCTCAGAATCATATGCATACTGATTCAGATCCACACCATTGCTGACAGGATAAATCGGCAGCGTAATTCCATAGCCCTGAAGAAGCTGCTTAGAATACGGAGTTGGCGTAATAATTGCATCTGCTTTGCAGTAAAGATTGGTAATTATATATTTGAACAGCGGTGCAAGCTGATTGCTCAATACAAAACTATTGCGGAAATCTTCTTCTGTTGAATGCGCATGATAGACGATTTTCTTGCCAAGTTTTCTTGCATTTCGGATAATTGCTTCACTGTTAGGACCATACGTATTGATGTGCAGTATGTCGTAGTTCTCATCCCATGGATCGGTAATGAATTCGATGCCTGCAGATGCTAAGGCAGCCTTCTGATGTTCAAACGCTCTCCCGATTCCTGAAACCTGAATCAGATCTTCACTTTCAAAATATAAGAGTACTCGCATGCATTTCTCCTGTCTCAACTGTTACCAGATCATTATATGCCTATGCATGCCAATCACGCAAAAAAGAGAGACATCGCTGTCTCTCTTCATTCTAGAAATACTACTGCAGTTTTGCTTTCTGTGTCAGCTTTGCATAGCGTGTCTGCGCATCTTTCAATGTCTTAGCAAACATCGCATCAGCAGCTTCCTGTCCCTTGATCTTCGGCAGGTTGAAGTAACGGCCTTCCTGCATCAGGAAGTCCTGGAACTTGCTCCAATCCGGTTCTTTAGAATCGATTGTAAGCGGCTTCTCGTTGCGTGGATCAAAGCGATACAGAACTGTATAACCGCAAGCTACTGCATCCTTCTCACGTGACTGCGACTTAACCATGCCGCCTTTGATATGGTGCTCGATGCATGGGCTGTAGCAGATTACAATGGAAGGTCCCTGATAGGATTCAGCTTCCTTCAATGCTTTCAGAGTCTGGACACGATTAGCACCCATTGAGCATGAAGCAACATATACAGAACCATATTCCATGAATATCTGTCCAAGATCTTTCTTTGACAGCTGCTTTCCACCGGCTGCAAACTGAGCAATGGAAGAAGCCTGTGATGATTTAGAAGACTGTCCGCCTGTATTGGAGTAAACTTCTGTATCCAGTACTAGAACGTTGACATCGAGGTTGTTAGCCATGACATGATCCAATCCGCCGTAGCCGATATCATATGCCCAGCCGTCACCGCCAATGATCCAAACTGATTTGGAAACAAGATCTCTTTCCATATCAAGCAGTCCCTTGACAGCCTCATTGCTGGAATTCTTAACGCCGGCAATCAGTTTGTCTTTAACTGCTCTCTGCTGATCACGATTGCCATTGGCATTGATATATGTCTGGAATGCATCTTTCAGATCTGCATCCACAGTATCCATATTGTCTTCCATGAGCTTCAGAATCTTTGCAGTCTTGTAAGACTGGGAGATTGCCATGCCGAAACCGAATTCAGCATTGTCTTCAAACAGTGAGTTAGCCCATGCAACACCATCACCATCTTTGTCAGTAACAAATGGAGTAGATGGAGTAGCAGAACAGTAGATCATGGAGCAGCCTGTAGCATTTGCTACCAGCATATCTTTTCCAAACAGCTGAGAAACAAGACGGTAGTAAGGTGTTTCTCCGCATCCTGGGCAGCTTCCGGAAACTTCAAAGTAAGGCATCAATAGAGCAGCCCCGGCAATTGTATTAGGATTGCCATACTGAGGCTTGTATTCAGTCTGCTTATAGCAGTAGTCAGCAAGCGGCTCTTCATTCAGCAATGTATTGACATCAACCATTGTAATAGCCTTTGTCGGACATTCTGAAGCACAGACACCGCAGCCTACACAGTTGCGAGGAGATACCTGAATACGGAAGCGAAGACCAGCTTCTTTAGCACCCTTATACAGAGGTCCAGCTTCTTTTGTATCAAATGAAACATTGTTTTCCTTGGCAATTTCTTCAGCCTTGCTGATTTCATCCGCATTCAGCAGGAACTGACGGATTGTAGCATGAGGACATACATATGTGCAGGTTCCGCACTCTACGCACTTTGATGCATCCCAGCTAGGAACACTGACTGCAATTGTGCGCTTCTCACGGAATGCAACGTTCTCAGGAATAGATCCATCAAGAACACCGTATTTAGTGAATGAGGAAACCGGCATGTCATATCCTTCAAGAGCATTGATGCGCTGCAGGTTGTTGTCGAAGTACTCATCGCCTGTCTTTTCAAACATTTCAGCTGGGTATTTCAGATCTGCCCATTCAGGCTTAACTGTGATTTCAACCAGTCCTGATTTACCTGTGTCAATAGCATCGCAGTTGTTCTTGACAACATCATCGCCCTTAGAAGCATAAGTCTTTTTAGCGGACTTCTTCATCAGTTCAATTGCCTTGTCATATGGCATGATCTGCTCATTCAGGGCAAAGAATGCTGACTGCAGAACTGTATTTGTACGGCGTCCCATGTGTGTCATGATAGCCAGTTTTGTTGCATCGATGATGTAGAACTTAGCATGCTTTTCAGCCAGTTCTGCCAGCATTCTGTTAGGCAGATGCTTTTCAATTTCATCAGCTGGGAATGTTGTATTCAGCAGGAATGTTCCGCCATCTTTCAGATTGCGTACCATATCATACTTGAAGCAGTAGCTGTCCAGTGAGCAGGATACGAAGTCCGCTGCATCAATATAGTATGGTGAATGAATCGGGCTCTTGCCGAAGCGCAGATGAGAACGTGTTGTTCCTCCTGACTTCTTTGAGTCATATGCAAAGTAAGCCTGTGCATACAGATCGGTATTGTTGCCGATAATCTTGACTGTGCTCTTGTTCGCACCGACTGTTCCGTCGGATCCCAGTCCGTAGAACAGACATGTTGAATAGTCTGATACAACTTTAATTGGCTTCGGTTCAAGTGACAGATGGGTTACATCATCATTGATTCCGATAGTGAATTCTTCTTTCGGTTCATCCTTCTTGAGTTCTTCATAAACACCATTGATATGTGAAGGATTTGTATCCTTTGAACTCAGACCATAGCGGCCGCCGACAATTGTGAGGCCTTTGTGGTGACGGAGTGCATTTTCAACATCTAGGAACAGCGGCTCTCTTGAACCGATTTCCTTTGAACGGTCGAGTACAGCAATCTTTTTGACAGAAGCAGGAAGAGCTTCTTCAAGATACTTAGTGCTGAATGGACGATACAGATATACCTTGATCAGACCGACTTTCTCGCCCTGTGCATTCAGTGCATCTACTGTTTCCATGATTGTATCCGTTACAGAACCCATAGCGATGATAACGCGCTCTGCATCAGGTGCTCCATAATAGACAAACGGTGCATAGCTGCGGCCTGTATGTTCAGATACAGCCTTGAAGTATTTAGCAGCGATATCAGGCACTGCTTCAAAATGTCTGTTCTGTGCTTCTCTAGCCTGGAAGAAGATATCGTCATTCTGTGAACCGCCGCGAGTAATTGCATTTCCATGAGGATTCAATGCTTTCTTGCGGAATTCTTCAACCTTTTCCATTGGAAGAAGTGACTTCAGGAAATCATAGTCCATGACTTCCACTTTCTGAATTTCATGAGATGTACGGAAACCATCAAAGAAATGCATAACTGGAACTGAACCATCAATTGCAATCAGATGAGCAACACCTGACAGATCCATACAATCCTGTACAGAATGTGAGCACATCATAACTACGCCAGCCTGACGGCAGGCATATACGTCCTGATGATCACCAAAAATACTCAGTGTGTGGCTGGCCAATGTACGGGCAGCTACATGAATGACACCCGGAAGCATTTCACCTGACAGTTTATAAAGATTCGGAATCATCAGCAAGAGACCCTGTGAAGCGGTAAATGTTGCCGCAAGTGAACCAGCCTGCAGAGCTCCGTGGATTGCTCCGGCAGCGCCTCCTTCAGCCTGCATTTCAACTACTTTGACCTTATCTCCAAAAACGTTCGTTCTGCCCTGTGTGGACCAAGAATCAACATTTTCAGCCATCGGTGAAGATGGTGTGATCGGATAGATACCAGCTACTTCTGTGAATGCATACGCAGAATGAGCAGTTGCGGTATTGCCATCCATTGCCTGGAATACTTTTTTGTTATCTGTACTCATATGTCCTCCTGTTAGTCGTACTGCTGATATTATAGAACAATCCAGCGTCTTCTGAGCAACGAATTGCTATATTTCAGTGCTTTTGACTAGGTTCTTCAGTATGTCAGCAGAAAAAAAGCCTTCCCGAAGGAAGACTACTGCTGCATTGATTTCATGACCTGACGAATCTGAGCTTCGCTAGGTTTGCGTCCCATCTGCAGAAACATTGCCCGAATCATCTTTTCCGTTACCGGAGGATGTTCTTTAATCTGCTTTTGGAACCAATTGCGTGTTACGAAGAAGCTGATCAGCGCACCAACAGCTCCGCCGATTACGAACCACATTAATGATCCCCAGAATTCCATATTCTTACACCACCCTTTTCAATTGATCCTATTTTATCCTGTTTCAGCCGCCTGTGCAACAATACATAATGCGTATTGCTGAGAGTGCAGGCTGTTTCTTTCAAATGCCAGGAAGGCTGATATATTCCCTGTTATGTACAGGTGGGTGTTCCTGTTCTGTCATTAGGATTCCCGGTCTTGCCGGGCATTCAACACAGACAGACTCAATCCGAACTCCCAATATCAAAGTGTAGGAAATAAGTTGTACCTTCCTGGGACACCATTATAGACATAATGATTACGGAAAGAATAGACTTGACTATTCAGAATCTTTTTTGGAGATTTCTATGCCAAGAATATCCAGCAGCTTTTTATCTACTGTATTCGGTGACTCGCTCATCAGATCCATTGAACTGTTTGTGGTTGGAAATGCAACTACATCACGGATGTTGTCAGTGCCGGCAAGTACCATACTCAGGCGTTCCAGCCCGATTCCTACCCCGCCATGCGGCGGAGTTCCATACTTGAATGCTTCAAGGAAGAAACCAAACCGTTCCTTAGCCTGTTCCATTGTCAGTCCGATAGATTCAAATACTTTTTCCTGCAGAGCCTGATCATGGATACGGATTGATCCGCTCAGCAGTTCATATCCATTAAGCACCAAGTCATATGCTCTGCTCAGCACATGTTCCGGATCGCTCATCAGCTTATCGACATCCTCTTCCTTCGGCGCAGTAAACGGATGGTGGGCAGCAACGTATCTTTGTTCCTGTTCACTGTATTCAAACATTGGGAATTCGGTAATCCAGGCAAACTTATATATCTGCTCATGCGGAATTCTATCCAATTCATGGGCAAGCCGTATGCGCAGTCCGCCAAGTGCTGAAAGTGCCGTTTTTTCTCTGTCTGCGACCACAAGCACCAGATCATCTTCCTGCAGCGCAAGTCTGGAAATAATATCTGCCTTTTCCTGCTCACTTAATACCTTGGCAACAGAACCGCTTAAGGTGTTCTGTGAATACTTCAGATATGCAAGAGCCTTAGCTCCGAATGTTTTTGCAAAATCCTGCAGCTTATCAAGATCCTTGCGTGAATAGCGATCCGCCGCATTTTCAAATTTCAGAGCTTCTACTCTGCCGCCTGACTGCAGTACATCATGAAACACCTTGAACTCAGTGCTGGAAAAAATATCGGATATGTTATGCAGTTCATTGCCAAATCGCAGATCTGGTTTATCTGTTCCGAATCTATTCATGCATTCATGCCAGGTGATCCGCTGGAAATGCTGTTCAAGGTCAGTATTCTTTATACGCTTGAATATCTTCTGCATCAGCCCTTCAACAGTCGCAAATATATCTTCTTCATCGATGAAGCTCATCTCAATGTCAATCTGCGTGAATTCCGGCTGACGATCTGATCTCAGATCCTCATCGCGGAAGCATCTTGCAATCTGGAAATATTTCTCCATTCCAGCAATCATAAGAAGCTGCTTGTAAATCTGCGGAGACTGCGGCAGAGCCCAGAATTTTCCATTATAAATACGCGATGGAACCAGATAGTCACGTGCACCTTCCGGTGTCTGACGGCCCAGCATCGGTGTTTCAACTTCAATGAATCCAAGACTGTCCAGGTACTCACGGGCAGTCATGCATATTTCGTGTCTCAGCATCAGGTTCTTCTGCAATACAGGTCTGCGCAGATCAAGATATCTGTATTTCAGACGTGTATCTTCAAGGGCATCTGTATCATCTGCTACCGCAATAGGTGTCGTATCAGCTGTATTGATGATATTGACAGAAGATGCATGTACTTCAATATCACCTGTAGCCATCTTCGGATTGCTGTCTTTGCGGATCTGAACCGTTCCGGTTACCTGCAGTATATACTCACTGCGGATTTCCTTAACCTCTGCTGAATCAGCCATTGTTTCATCAAATACAATCTGGCAGATGCCGCTGCGGTCACGCAGGTCTACAAATACCAGACTTCCAAGATTTCTGCGGCGAGCTGTCCAGCCGATCAGTGTTACTTCCTGACCAGCATTTTCTTTCCGCAGTGTTCCATTGCCGCATGTACGTTTCATTCCTCTTCTGCCTCCCAGTTCTGTATAGTTTCCAGAATCTGATCCATATCAACTGTTACCTGCATCTTGTCAGATGTCCGCTTAATATTTACCTTGTTCTGCTTCATTTCTTCTTCTCCAACGATTACCAGATAAGCTGCCTTTGTCCGATCAGCAGTTTTAAACTGAGCCTTCAGCGATCTTGGCAATAGATTTGCCTGGGCAGTATATCCTGCATGGCGCATCTTCTGTACTAAGGTCAGAGGAATATTTCCAACATTGCCTAAACCCATTACATAAACATCAATCGATTCTTGGGTCTGCACTGTTCCGCATTCTTCGCGTGAAAGAGCAAGCAGTCTTTCCAGACCGATCGCAAATCCAATTCCGCTCATCTGCGGACCGCCGAAATAATCAACCAGGTGATCATATCTGCCGCCGCCGAATACGGTTGCCTGTGCTCCGCTCTCCGGCCGAGTCGATACAACTTCAAATACTGTATGCGTATAGTAGTCCAGACCTCTTACCAGACGATCTTCAACAACATACGGTATATGCAGTTCATCCAATGCTGACAGCACCTGACTGAAGTAAGTCCTAGATTCTTCATTCAGATAATCCTTCAATGCCGGTGCGGATTTCAGCGATGGATGTTCCTGGTCTACCTTGCAGTCCAGTATGCGAAGCGGATTCTGCTCATAGCGTCTCTGACAGTCCCCGCACAGTTCATTTACAACCGGCTTAAAATGTTCCTTCAGAGCATTTCTGTATGTTTCTCTTGAAGCATCATCCCC
>CALEMD010000152.1 GCA_937902945.1 uncultured Erysipelotrichaceae bacterium
AAACACCAGGCAATGCTCTGATAGAGATACGGGAAGAAATTATGATGGATTTTTCTGCATATCTGCAGCTGTTCTGCATTCAATGAAGCTATGTTATCCATGCGCAGCATTTTTGATGCCTGGCGGTATTCGTAATAGCGTATGCCCCAAGCGGCAAAGAGAATGATGGCAAGACCGACAGCACTGTAGCAGGCAGTCCACTTTGTGGCAATGCCGATTCCCATGCATATGCCGCTAGCCAATAGATATAGAAGTGTTTTGCGGAATGGAGTGTCATAGAAAGAACTGAAGAAGTATTTCAGCATGTAATAGAACATCAGCATGATGAAGAAGACACTGAAAGGCTCCAGTGTTGCAATGCGAGAGGTGGTCAGGTGCATGAAATCAGCGGCCAATAGAACAGAACCCAATGCCGCATATTCACTCTTTCTGAATACCAGTTTCAGCATGGCATATAGAAGAGGAATCATCATGATGCCGAAGATCGCTCCAGGCAGTCTCCAGGCAAGAGGATTCATGCCGAATATCTTAATGGACAGGGCAATGATGGATGTGCCTAACAGCGGGTGTACAGAGGCATACATATATTCCCCGAATGAAATCTCCCAGGCATTGCGCGGATGATATATCTCATCAAAGTATCCCTGATCATAATAGGTTGGGTGCATTGCGACTTCATTCTGCTCATCAATAACCAGATCTGCACTGTAGCTGGAATCTGAAGCAGAGTCGGTATCCACTTTGACGGAAAGAAAACGATCTTCTCCGCTTGCCTTGAAGGCAATCTCGGAAAGGGTATCATTCTTGTTTGTGGAAACGATGCCGATGTATTTATAGTTCCAGTCACCTTCTGTGATCAGATACTGATAGATGCTGCCCTCATTCAGATAGCAGATGCTATCCCAGTTCTCATGATCATTGCTGCCGGTGATCTGTATGTTATGAAAGCCTAGCTGATAGGTATCGAGGTTGCTGCTGTTGTCACCTTCACCATATATTGCATACACGGCATCGAAGTGCGTGTCTTCATCCAGCTCAAGAATGATGAATTCACTGCTGGAGGAAGGCTGCCAGGTAGTGGAAGGCATAGAAGCAGAACCCAGCTGCCATAACGACACAATGGCATACAGAACTGTGATGCAGACAACCCAGGACCAGTCTTTTTTTGTATAGCGGCCTGTTTTTCTAGAAGCCATTAAAAAAGGCAGTGCAGGTACTGCCTGCTTCTGCAGGGAACGAAAATGAAGGGGTGCATATTTGAAAATCAGAATCATAGCAAGCAGCGCACAAAGGCATGCTAGAAGCAGTCCGATCAGTTCGGTATCCTGAAACAGTGTATAGCTGAGAGTATTCATAGGATCATTATACAGGATTCACAGACCTATGACGTATGTGATTCGGTCTGCTTTTTCTTTCGTACAAGCATCATCATCAAAACTGCAAGTGTGAAGACACTGACAGCCAAACTGCCAATCTGAATATATGTATGCTGGTAAGTGCATACATAGCTTCCGCTCTTTTCAGCATTGAAAGCCACCAGACCATTATCTGATGCAAATGTACTGACAGAAGTTCTTGTGCCATTCTCCAGCAGATAGATCTCGTATCCCTTGTAATAGGTGACAGGCAGTTCAATAAGCTGATCGGTATATTTCTCTTCAATATCGAAATAGAGATCCGTTCCGTCTCTTTCTGAAGAGATATTCAGATCATTTCCTTTATCATCTTTGAAACGGGTGGAATAGGTCAGATAATTCGGGGAGCTCAGCGGCAGGTATTCACCTCCGCATAATTCACTCCATCGCCATGTATCCCAGTATTCCAAAGGTCGATAGTGCATCAGCTCTTCATAGCTGAGAGAATCCTCTTTCGTATAGTCTGAGTGATAGACGGGATATAGATGCCAGGCACCTTCCATGCATAGAATCACTGTCAATGCAGGCACCAGCCATTTCTGCATTTTCTTTCTGGAAAACTGCATATAAGCCAAGGCCGAGCAGGCCGGCACACATAGCAGTACCATGGCAATGATGGATAGGCGCCAAGGAAACTGCAGTATGCGCAGGGATTTCATGCTGTCCCAAGGGAAATAGCTTGAAGGGAATATCAGAAAGCAATAGCCGAGTATCAGACAGCGGGTCACAAAGCCATGTTCCTTTCGTATGTCTTTCTTTACAAACAGCCAGCATAGCGGCATGAAAGTCAGAAACCAGCCGACATTCTCAAGCATGGTTGTGCTGGCATCGCCGCTGTTGCCAGCTCCGCCTAATACAGTGGTGTTGGCAAAAAACTGCCAGAGGTTCATTGCCTGATCGGTGAGATCTCTGTTCTTTGCTGTTTCTGATACAAGAAACTGCTGATCTGCCATCTGTTCAAGCATTGGCAGTGTGAAGAAGGCGGTCAGCAGAAAAGCAAAGAAGCATCCTTTGCATAAACTGATGAATATGTCCTTATGCATTCTGGTCAGATAGCTGATAAACAGAAGAATGCAGACAGCAATTGCCAGCATGAAAGTCAGATTGTGACTCAGCAGAAGTCCTGCCAATCCCAGTGTCAGAAGAGGCCACTGCCGGGTATTTCTTTTCTGCAGTATTTCATATAGGCCGGAAAGCAATACAGGCAGAAAGACGATTGCGGCTATTTCTCCCTCAGCACAGCGTACAAATACATCACTGATATGGTAATTGGCAAACAGGTATGCTGTTCCCGCAAGTATCGCAATGCTGTTTCTATCAGTGATTCGCTTCAAAAGATTCATCATGCTGAAGCAGCTGAAGAAGGACAAAAGAAATATTAAGATCTTATAGCAATGAATCAGGGCAATGCCGCAGTTATACAGAACAGCCGGTATGAGCAGCAGGAAATCACAGTAGAACAGAGAACTGGCATAGCCAAAGCTGTTGTTCTTATAGGGATAGACGGCCGGAAAGAAGTCAAAATCTCTGATTCTTTCTGCCAATCCTTCAATTCTGGATAGATGAAACAACAGATCATGACCGACATGAATCTCTGTATTGAAAAGATATGGATAGCAGAAAAGGACACTGAGTATCAGTGCGGCCAGCAGAAGTGCTTTGTTTCTCTGCAGAAAGTTCTTCATAATCCTTACTAGAATACCACTGATGACAGGGATAAGCACAAATCATTCCGCTGGGTGTACTTGATCGTGTACAGCAGAATAAAAATTGGGGATTATGATTCATATACCAAATAAGAAGGACGGAGGCAGAATGATGGATGAAAGAAGAACGGTTCAGATTCATGATCTGAAATGGGATATATGCTTTGTGGATCAGAATGATCCAAGAATGCAGGGAAGTGATGGGGAATACTTTGGACTGACAGTCTATGCGCAGTGTCTGATACTGATACGCATGGATCTGCCGGATCCTTTGATGAAAAGAACACTGCGGCACGAACTGACGCATGCGGTGCTGTTTTCCTATGGGCTGGATGGCGACAGCATGAAAGAAGAGGATATCTGCTGCTTTGCGGAAGCCTATATGACAGAGATTGTCTGGCTTGCCGACAGCCTGTTTGAAGAGGAAACCAAGCCAAGAACACAGAAAGCTTCCTCAATATCTTCATTTGTAAACTGAAAGGGGTTAACGTAATCACGATTTTGGTTTAAAATGCTACAAGTATGAGTAAAACAGCAGGTCTGATTCTGAGTTGGATAAAAAGGAATATACTGATTCTTCTTTTTTTCATAGGCTTCTTCTTCATTGATCTGTGGTTTCGCTATTATGAAGGCTTTCCGGTATGGGTATGGAATGACATACTGTATACCGCAATCCTTCTTCTGATTGCATCATTTTTTGCATTTTCCCAGATTCTGCATTATGCCTTCTTCTCCAGTTTCTTTTCTGTTTCAAAGGCAACGATGCTGAACAGAATGTTTGAAGTCAAAGGGGAGATGGCTACTCGGTTTGACCCGGAGACACTGGTATTGTTTATTCCGTTTCTGATTGTTCTTCTGACAGGTATTGCAAGCCGCAG
>CALEMD010000153.1 GCA_937902945.1 uncultured Erysipelotrichaceae bacterium
AAAAGAAGCGCAATGAGATTGTACAGATGGAATTGCTGAAACCGGATCTTGCAATGATGGATGAAATTGACAGTGGATTGGATGTAGATGCTCTGCATATAGTTGCGGATGCAATTAATAAAATGCAGAAGGAAACAGGTATGAGTCTGATCGTTGTTTCCCATTATGAGCGGTTCTATCAGCTTATTCGTCCGCAGTTTACGCATGTTCTTGTGAACGGGAAAATCGTCATGGAAGGCAATGCAGAACTTGCGGAAAAGATCGATCATGAAGGATATGACTGGATATATAAGGAACAGAATATCGTGCCTGAAGAAGAAGAGAAGCCGCAGCGGCCGGTTGTATCTCTTGGATCCTGTGCTGTGAAAACCAGGAGTACTGAGAAATGAAAACCATTTCTTCTGATATGACACTTGAACTGCAGCCTGGTCTCAGTGAATTTACAATCGATAGTGACAGAGAAGTCACTCTTGATTTTGAATGTCAGACAAAGGCTAGCGTTTATATCCGCATTGTTCGCTGTTTGAAACTGAACATCCACACAACCACAAAAAACGGCGGAGATGCAGCATATCTGTTCTGGAATGCCGCAGACAGAACACAGAACTATGAAGAAAAACATGAGGTTTTAAAAGACTCTTCGCTGCGCATAGCATACTGCGAATGCAGCCTTGCTGAAAGTGTGAGAGCATCAGATATCAAGCTGCTGGAACCAGGTGCAAGTGCATTGATTTCCAGTGCTTCCCTAGTGAACACCAATACTGCTTATACATTGAATGTTGTATCCTATGCACCTCATACTTCCGGAATTATGGAAAACTATGCTGTCGTATTGAAAGGCGGCCATTTTTACTTGGATGCTACAGGTAATATTCATAAGGGTGCCCATGGCAGTGAAAGCCATCAGACTTCCCGTGCTTTATGCTTTGATGAAGGACAGGCAAGCACTATTAAACCTAAGCTTCTGATTGATGAACACGATGTTCAGGCATCTCATGCAACTACAGTGGGACGGGTAAACGAAGAACAGCTGTATTATATGCAATCTAGAGGACTGACACAGAAGCAGTGTACAGGACTGATCAGTGCTGGTTATCTGATGCCGGCTGCAGAAGTAATTGAAGACGAAGAGCTGAAGAAAACTCTTAAAAATGAATTGGAAGGGAAGATTGCAGAGCTATGCTTGATGTAAACAGAATACGTGCGGATTTTCCTATGTTTAAAAATAATCCCGAACTGATCTATTTTGACAATGGTGCAACATCTTTTAAGCCGCAGTCAGTCATTGATGCGGTAACGCATTATTACACCAGTGAAACCAGCAATATTCACCGCGGTGAATATCCGCTTTCTGCCAAAGTAGACTCAGAATATGACAGAACAAGACAGACTGTTGCTAGACTGATCGGCTGTGAGGCAAGGGAAGTTGTGTTTCTTGCCGGCGCAAGTGCAGCTTTGAATCAGACTGCTTATGGTCTTGGAAAATCTTTTCTGAAAGCGGGAGATACGATACTGACAACTGAGAATGAACATGCCAGCAATCTCCTGCCATGGTTTCGTCTGCAGAGTGAGAATCAGATCAAGATAGAATATCTGCCTGTCAGCAAGGAAGGTGTTTGTGATGCTGAGACTTTTAAAAAGGCAATGCATCCAGGAGTGAAGGCAGTCGTCATTGCTCAGGTTACCAATGTTCTTGGAAGTGTGCAGCCTATAAAGGAAATAGCCGCAATTGCTCATGAAAATGGGGCTGTGGTGGTGGTTGACGGGGCTCAGTCTGTGCCGCATATGCCTGTAAATGTGAAAGACCTTGACTGTGATTTTCTATGCTTTTCCAGTCATAAGATGTGCGGTCCTAGCGGAGTAGGAGTAATGTATGGCAAATATGAGCTTCTGCAGAAAATGGAACCGATGCTGTTGGGCGGCGGAAGCAATGCACGTTTTCAATCCTGCGGTACGGTTCAGCTTAAGGATACACCGGAGAAATTTGAGGCGGGAACACCGCCAATTGAAGCGGTCATTGGGCTGAATGCAGCAGCAGATTATCTTATGCATATAGGAATGGATGAAATACATGCCTATGAACTGCATCTTAGAAAAAGACTTGTATCGGAGCTTCAGAAGCTGAATAACATAGTGGTTTACAATCCAGACAATGCCAGCGGAATAGTGACATTCAATGCGAAAGATGTGTTTGCACAGGATTCAGCATCCTTTCTTGCAAGCCGCGGCATTGCGGTAAGAAGCGGAAATCACTGTGCAAAGATACTGCATGAAATCATTGGCACTGATCAGACGGTCAGAGCTTCAATGTACTTTTATAATACGGAAGAAGAAGTGGATAAACTTGCGGCTGCATGTGCGGATATATCGGTTGAGAATGCCATCGGCATCTTTTTCTAGGAGGCAGATATGGAACAGAATGAATGGAAAAATTCGAGTCTTCTCTCAGATCCGCAGGTACTGCGTGAATTGATTATGGATCATTATCAGTATCCGCGGAATCATGCTCTTACTGACAGCAATGCATATCAGAGTGTGCATATGGCAAGTGATTCCTGCATTGATGATATTACTGTGCAGTCAGAAATACAGGATGACCATATAAAGGACATCCGCTTTGATGGGGTAGCATGCACAATCAGCACTGCAAGCACAAGCATCATGACGGAACTGCTGAAAGGGAAATCCATAGAAGAAGCGAGAAAGATCATACAGAACTATTTTAATATGATAGAGGAAAAGGATTATGATCCTGATCTTTTAGAAGAGGCTGTTGCTTTGAAGAATGTCTCACGGCAGGCAAACCGAATTAAATGCGCCACAATAGGGTGGAAAGCGATGAAACAGATGATTGAAGAAAGTGAGAAGCAGAAATGAGCAGAAATGATCAGGACGTTCTGAAGACACAGGACGAATATAAATATGGATTTGCAGATAAGGATGAATCTGTTTTCAATACAGGCAAAGGATTGAATGAAGAAACAGTCAGGGAAATATCACGCATAAAGAATGAACCTGAATGGATGACAGAATTCCGTCTCAAGGCATACCATGTATTTGAAAAAATGCCGATGCAGAAATGGGGACCGGATCTTTCCAGTCTGCATTTTGATGACTATACATACTATGTTAAGCCGGAGGGAAAGAAAGAAAGCAGCTGGGAAGAGGTTCCTGATACAATCAAAAAAACATTTGACAGACTTGGCATTCCAGAAGCTGAGAAGAAGTTCCTTGCGGGTGTTTCTACGCAGTATGAATCAGAAGTTGTCTATCACAATATGCTGCAGGAAGTTGAAGATAAAGGCGTTGTATTCCTTGATACCGATTCAGCACTGAAAGCAAGACCTGATCTATTCAAAAAATACTTTGGAAAGATTATCCCAATGACTGACAATAAGTTTGCGGCATTGAACAGTGCAGTCTGGTCAGGAGGAACATTTATCTATGTTCCGCCGGGAGTGCGTCTTGAAAAGCCTCTGCAGTCCTATTTCAGAATCAATACTGAGGGTATGGGGCAGTTTGAAAGAACTCTGATCATTGTTGATAAAGGGGCATATGTGCACTATGTTGAAGGATGCACAGCACCTGTATATTCACGTGATTCACTGCATGCGGCAGTGGTTGAGGTATATGTTGAGGAAGGCGGAGAATGCCGATTCTCTACTGTTCAGAACTGGTCAGGAAATATACTGAATCTCGTCACTGAAAGAGCTAAGGTTGCAAAAGATGGTGCTATGGAATGGATAGATGGCAACATTGGATCGCATATATGCATGAAGTATCCATGCTGTGTTCTTGCGGGTGAAAATGCTAAAGGAATATGCGTCTCGATTGCGGTTGGCAGCAAAGGGCAGATACAGGATGCCGGGGCAAAGATGATTCATTTAGCTCCGCATACATCCAGTACAATTATTTCAAAATCCGTGGCTAGAAATGGCGGCGAAGTAAACTATCGCGGTTTGGTTGAACATAGTGCGCACGCTGACTATGCCCGCAGCAAAGTTGAATGCGACACACTGATACTTGATGAATTATCCAAGAGTGATACGATACCGGATAATACTTCCAGAAACAACACCAGTACGATTGAACATGAAGCTACGGTGTCTAAGATAAGCGAAGAGGAACTGTTCTATCTGATGTCCCGCGGACTGACAAAGCAGCAGGCATCTGAAATGATTGTCATGGGATTTCTGGAACCATTTACCAGAGAACTGCCAATGGAATATGCAGTGGAACTGAACCAGCTTCTGAAGCTTGATATGAGTGATTCAATTGGATAAAAAGCAGGCACGGGAAATCGGGCGGACAGCGCGCAAGGAGATTGCTGCTGAAGACAGAGCTTTACTTGACTCTGAGCTTTTTAAGCAGGCGATTGATCTTCTGCCAAGCTGCCATACAATTGGATGCTATGTTTCTTTGAAAGAAGAGGCGGGAACAGCATTGATTATCGACTGGTGCCTGAAACACAGAATTGCTGCTGCTCTTCCGGTGGTTATTGGTGATGAACTGCAGTTCAGGGAACTGCAGCGCAAGGAAGACCTTGTTAAAGATCGGTTTGGTATTTATGTACCTTCAAATGGCCGACTGGTATTGCCTGAAGAAATGGATCTGATCTTTGTGCCTCTGACATCTTTTGATGACAAAGGCAATAGAACCGGCTTTGGAAGAGGCTACTATGATCGCTATTTAAGCCGATGCAGGATGAAGATTGGATTGGCTTATGCATGCCAAAAGGTCGATCAGATTGAAACAGATGCTGATGACATCAGACTGGATATGATCATGACTCCCACTCAGCAATTCTGTGTATACCGTAAAAACGATTTATGATAGAATACCTGTGCTGGAAGCTTAGCTCAGTCGGGAGAGCATTTCCTTCACAGGGAAGGGGTCATGGGTTCGAGCCCCATAGCGTCCACCATATAAGAAAAAATCCGCTAGAACAGCGGATTTTCTTTACCAGTTATGATTACTTGCCCAGTTTCTTGGCTTTATCAATGCATTTCTCATTGCAGTCATGTATGATGCGGCTCATATTCTGACGTTTCATTTCATCAATTGCTTCAATGGTTGTACCGCCTTTAGAACAGACTTCATCAATGAAATCGTCAAGAGGCTTTTTGCGATTCTGCTTGAGAAGTTCTGCTGAGCCGACAAATGTCTGAACCAATAGATCTCTTGCGGCTTCTTCTTCAATGCCGCGGGAAACTGCGTCTTTCAGCAGACAGT
>CALEMD010000154.1 GCA_937902945.1 uncultured Erysipelotrichaceae bacterium
ATGGGAGACAGTGTATTTCATATTAAGAGCGGCAAGGTGATATCCAGTCAGAACAATGATCATCCGCAGGATATTTCAACGATTGAGTGGTAGCATGCAGAAGACACTGAATAAAGATACAGCAAGACTGATACTGAAGTCGCCAGGACGCTTCCTTTCGATTACGGCTATTGTAACGATAGGTGTAGCCTTTTTTGTCGGCGTTTCAGCAAGTTCTCCGGTTATGTCTGCAAGCGTTGATGCTTACGATGATGAAACCGGTCTGAAAGACATAACCATATACTCTGACTATGGATTTGACCAAGAAGACGTAGACGCGGTATCTAAAACTAAGGGCGTCAGTGAAGCGTCCGGAGCCTATTTTGTAGATGTCAATGCAGCCAACGGGACAAGTTCCTACGTAACTAGAGTACATTCATATAATGCTGATTCAGATATCAATCGCTTTGAACTGCAGGAAGGAAGATTGCCTGAGAATGATCAGGAAGCTGTTGCTGAATATGGATCAGAGCTGAGCTCATGTTTTGCAGTTGGTGATAAAGTAAAGCTTTCGCGTCCGAATAATGATCTCAGTGACTGGCTTGATACCGATACAGTGACTATTGTCGGCTTGATAAAAACACCGCTGTATCTGAATGAGACCAAGGAAAACAGCACGCTGAGCAATCAATATCTGCAGACATATTTATATATGCCTGAGAGTGCTTTTCAAACAGACTACTTTCTGGAAGTGAATGTTCTCATTGATGGTGGGAAAGATATGGATTCCTTTTCGGATGCATATGAATCGGCCGCAGCAGCAGTTAAGGAAGACATTGAAACACTTGCTGAAACTCAAGTCAATCACCGAGAGACAATTGTGATGGATAAAGCACAGAGCAAGTATAACGACGGACTGCAGGAGTATGAAGATGGACTTCAGAAATATGAAGATGGTATTCGTGAAGGACAGCAGAAAATTGATGATGCTGAAAAGCAGATTGCAGATGGTGAACAGGAAATCACGGATGGCATTCAGACTCTAAAGGACTCACAGGAGGAGCTTGATGCACAGCAGATTTCAGGACAGAGGCAGATCAATGATGCAAGAGCTGAGATTTCAAAAGGGGAAGCAGAACTGAAGGATGCAGAAACGCAGTTTGCACAGACCTCAGCAGAATACAATGCACAGAAAGAACAGCTCAATCAGCAGCTTGCACAGGTAAATACAGGCATCACTTCTTTGACTCAGGTATCTGATTCGATCAAACAGATCCAGACTCTAAAGAAAAATGTGAATGATCTAAGTGCGTTATTCGGACTTGATTCAAGCACCTCTACTATCCAGAATCTATTGGACAGTGGATCTGCAGCAGTTCTATCCGGCGCTATGAAGCAAAGTGATTTTGATGCTTTGAAAACAGGCATAGACGGTATGATTGCACAGTCGCAGGGAACTGTTTCCTACAGCAGCACGCTGGCGGCATTGAATGGATTTATGGACAATTCTGTTCTTGGCATCCTTCAGCAGCTGAATGCACAGATGGGTACGGCATTTGCATCAGCAGATGAAGTGGATGCAAAGATTGCAGAATACCAGGCTTCTGCTGATGCAATACAATCAGGAATTGATCAGATTGACGCCGGCCTTGCGGATGGACAGAAACAGATTGACAGTGCAAGAGAGCAGATTAAAAAAGGCTATCAGGAATGCATTAACGCATCTGTTGAACTAGACAGCCAGGTTGCTGAAGCACAGCAGAAAATCAATGATGGCTATGCGGAAATAGAAGACAGCAGAACTGAAATTGCAGATGCAAAAATCGAACTTGCTGATGCCAAGACAACTTTTGAAAAAGAGAAAAAAGATGGCTGGCAGGAATTGCAGGATGCGAAAGCAGATCTTGATAAAGCTGCTCAGGATATTGCTGATCTTGAAGATGGAAGCTGGACGGTTCTTGACAGAACCGAACATTATGCCAGCGTTACCTATTCTGATTCTGTCGATCAGATGGCTGCCATTGCTGCTATATTTCCAGTGTTCTTCTTTCTTGTGGCGGCTCTTGTATGTCTGACAACAATGAGCAGAATGATTGATGAACAGAGAGGGCAGATAGGAATTCTCAGAGCTCTTGGATATACCCAGATGCAATGTACCGGCAAATATATGATCTATGCACTCTCAGCTACAGCATTGGGAGGAATTCTGGGTACAATTCTTGGCATGCTGATATTTCCGCCTGTCATCTACAATGCCTGGAAAATGATGTATAATCTGCCGGCGATCAGTCACATCATTCCTTGGAATCTTGTCATCATAGGCAATCTTTCCTTTATTGCTGTCATGAGCATCACTACTTGGTTTGCATGTCACAGAGACATGACTGAAGTTCCTGCGCAGCTGCTGAGACCGAAGGCACCTAAGCTTGGCAAATCAACAGTCATTGAAAGAATTCCAATGATCTGGAATCATCTGAGTTTCACATGGAAAGTTACTATACGAAATCTTCTGAGATATAAGAAACGCTTTGTTATGACAGTTATCGGAGTTGCCGGATGTACTGCATTGCTGATAACTGGATTCGGTGTAAGAGACTCTATTACTACTATTGTTGATAAACAATTCACACAAATATATTCATATGACGGAATTGTTAAGCTTGATTCAGATCTCAGTGTTTCTGAAACTGAAAGCATAGCCGAAAAGGCTGCTGGAATAGAGCACGTATCAGAAGTAACATTGCTTAGCTACTATTCAGGCAAGGCGTATGATGCGAATGGCAAGGAATCGACTGTAAGAACAGAAGTTTATACTGATGCATCTGATTCTGCAAAAGTATATCAGCTGCGAAGCATGCGTACGGGCAAGACAATTGCACTTGATGACTCAGGCATTATCATCAGTGAAAAGCTTTCCAACAAACTGAATGTTTCTGTCGGCGATACGATTACTATGGAAAGTAAAAATGGTGTCAGAGCAGAAGCAAAAGTTACCGGGATCTGTGAAATGTATCTGTATCATTATGTAATGATGACTGAGACATATTATGAAGAATTGTTCAAAACATCTCTGCAGCCAAACTCCATTTATATTACAGCCGCTGATTCCGGTTCCAGCCAGCAGGTTCAGAATGACTTGATTGCTTTGGATGGTGTCTCTGGTATTGAATTCTATGATGTGGTGCTTGAAAACTTTCAGACTATGGTAAAGAGTCTGAATATCATTATCTGGGTGCTGATTATTTCTTCATTGTCTCTAGCATGCGTGGTTCTTGGCAATCTCACCAATGTGAATATCAGTGAAAGACAGAGAGAAATTGCTACTTTGAAGGTTCTCGGATTCAGGAAAAAAGAAGTGGAGAGTTATATTTATAAAGAGAATAATGTTCTGACATTTATAGGTTCTTTAGTTGGAATACCGATGGGAACAGCATTGCATCACTATATTATGGGACAGATTGAAATGGATTATGTCATGTTTGGACGTCAGGTGTATCCGTCCAGTATTCTGATCTGCATTGTTCTGACGCTTGTCTTTGGCATGGCTGTAAATGTCTTTATGAAAAAGAAACTGCATCGCATAGCGATGGTTGAATCACTGAAGAGTGTAGAATGAACTACGTCTATATTCTCAGATGCAGAAACTGCAGCTATTATACAGGCTGGACCAATG
>CALEMD010000155.1 GCA_937902945.1 uncultured Erysipelotrichaceae bacterium
AGAGAGTGCTTGGATATGTGAAGGGAAAGCTTGTACCGATTCCTTTCAATCTGACTTCTATTGAGAGGCTGTTTGAGACTGAAAAGGCCGAGCATTTGAAGCATGTGCTGATTGATGCCTATGGCATGGAAAAGAAAGTGCCGATACTTGAACTGCGCAGGAATGAAGATCCAGAGATTAAGGAACTGGCTGAATTCATCTTTGAGAATGTGTTCCAGTACTACACGATGAAGCAGTGGGGACTGAAAGCAGAAGAGATTGATCCTGCAGTAACCGCAAGAGTGCCGGTCCATGTATCCTATGATGACCGCTACTTCCAGGATGCATTCCAGAAGATGCCGAGTGAGGGATATGCAAAGATGTTTGATAAGATCCTTGATCATCCAAACATTGAAGTGAAACTGACTGTGGATGCTTCCTCCTTGATTCGCATTGATACTGAGAATAAGCAGATATTCTTTGAAGAACAGCCGTTTGCAGGTACCGTGATATGGACCGGCATGGTAGACGAACTGATGCACTACAGCCTTGGCGAACTGCCTTACCGCTCATTGTATTTCGATGTACAGGGGAAGACCGGAACCTATCAGCCAACTGCAACTGTCAACTATCCAACTCCGGAGGAAGAACATCCTTATACCCGTATCTCCGAATACAAATACATGATGAAAAACCCGCCAAAAGATACAACAACCATTGCGGTTGAGTATCCAATGGCCTATGATCGCCATGCAAGTTTAGGCAATATTCCTTACTATCCGATCTTTACAGCAGAGAATCAGAAGAAGTATGAGAGCTATAAAGCCCTATTGGAGAATATACCTAATCTCAAGCTGCTGGGAAGACTGGCAGAGTACCGCTACTACAACATGGACGCAATTGTTTCAAGAGCTATTCAGATGTGCAAAGAACTATAAGCAGAACAGGGGACAGATCATATGATCTGTCCCCTAAGTCTATTAAGATGAGACGGGTATATTTGAAGAATTGTGCGTGACAATACTGAAAGACTTACTATGTATTTTGCTGAATGGTCTCATGGTATAATAAGACAGGTAAATTTATGGACAGAAAAATACTGAGAAACTATATATATAACGTACTGTATCAGCTGGTAAAGATTGTTGTACCGCTGCTGATTGTTCCTTATACCTATTCACATCTGACAGCCTCTGCTTTAGGCATCTCTGATTTTGCCGGCAGTATTTTAAATTGGTTTATATTATTCGGCATACTGGGTGTCAATACCTATGGCAACAGACAGATAGCCAAGGTACGGGATAACAAGGAAGAGATGAATCGTACCTTCTTTGAGATTCTGTATATGCAGATTGCCAATATGCTGATTGCCATGGCAGCCTATTATATCTTTATCAAGTTTACTGTTACTGACAATATACTCATCTATCAGCTGACAGGATTGACCATGATTGCCAGCATGCTGGATATCTCCTGGTTTTTCTATGGGGTTGAGGATTTCAAGAAAGCAAGCATCCGCAATATCATTGTCAAGATACTGGGATGCTCACTGATTGTTCTTTTCTGCAAGAAGCCTTCTGATCTTTGGCTGTATGTGCTTTTCAACAGCGGCTCTGAACTGATCGGACAGGGCATCATGTTTGCCCAGCTGCATCAGTACATTGATTTCAAGAAGGTATCACTTAAGGATGCTTATAAGCATCATTTCAAGGCTACATTTGAACTGTTCATTCCAACCATTGCCATCTCTGTCTATACCATGCTTGATCAGACGATGCTTGGATATATGTACAGTACGGAGCACGTTGAGTACTATAAGACTTCGATGGGATTCGTGAAGATGTTTCTGTATCTGATTACATCAATCGGAACAGTCATGCTGCCTCGAGTCACCAATGTTTTCTACAACCAGGAGGGCGGCGGTGAGAAGGCCAATCAGATGATTCATCTGACGATGAAGATTGCTCTACTTCTGGCATTGCCGATGTGCTTTGGCATGATTGCCATTGCTCCTGAGTTCATTCACTGGTATCTGCCCTCAGCTCCGATTGTGGCAGATCTGATCATGATTGGCTGTCCGATCATCATATTCATATCGATGTCCAATGTTACCGGCATTCAGTACATGGTGCCGCTTGGCATGTACAATCGCTATTCCGCAAGTGTGATCGCCGGGGCAGTGCTGAACTTTGTGATCAATCTGATACTGATACCGCAGTATGGTACCTATGGGGCAATCATCAGCAGTGTCGTTGCTGAATTCACGGTTATGATGGTGCAGTTTGTTACGATCAGAAAGAAAGTGAATCTGTCCCTGCGAAACAGAAGCTATGTGATCTACCTTTTTGGTGCATTGATCATGATGGCAGTGGTATTCGGATTGGGAGAAGTCATGCAGAATGCATTTACCAGTACGCTGGTAATCGGCAATACCAATCACTACAGTCTGCTCAGTGTACTGACGACATTCGTGCAGATCATCACCGGCATGATTGTGTACTTCCTGGTGCTGTACTTCAGCAAAGAGGAATTATGCATGCGGGTGATTCATAAACTGAAAGAGAGGAAGAAACATGCCTGAGGTAAGTGTAGTCGTACCTGTCTATAACATCGCGGAATATCTTCCTAAGTGCATTGATTCAGTGCTGGCACAGACATTTGATGATTATGAACTGATCCTGGTCAATGATGGATCGAAAGACAGCAGTCTGGATATATGCCGCAGCTATGAGAAAAAGGATCCTCGCATCAGAGTCATTGATAAGGTGAACGGAGGACTCAGCGATGCCCGCAACAGCGGCATGGCAATAGCCAAAGGTGAATATATCTATTTCCTGGATGGCGATGATTTCATTGAACCGACTCTGCTGGATTCATGCATCAGACAGCTGAAGAAAACGGGTGCGGATATGGTAATCTTTGATGTCTATCAGTATTTTGCAAGCAGAAATACAAAAGAAATCATCCGCAATGTCTATGATCAGAATGAAGTCTATACCCTGGATGAACATCCGGAGATGATCACTCAGATTCTCAATGCGGCATGGAACAAGATGTACCGTCTCTCTCTTTTTAAACAGAATCACATTACCTATCCATGGGGCTGCTACTACGAAGATCTTGGGACTACTTACAGACTTCTATTAAGGACTTCGAGGATTGCCTTCATCAATGAACCTCTTTATGACTATCTGGCCGATAGACCCGGCAATATCACCCAGCAGTTCAACTTCTCTGTCTATCATGTCCTGGATATGGTCAAGATAACACTGGATGACTATAAGAGTGCAGGGGCGTATGAGAAGTACTATGAGGAACTGAAATATCTTGGATGCGTCAATATACTGGAATGCCTGAAAAAGACAAGAAACGTAACAGATATCAAGATGACAGATAAGTTCATTGATGTATGCTTCTGGTTCATATATCGGAATTGGCCGGAATTCCCGCGCTGCAAGTATAAGATAGACAGCCAGAAGAATGATTGGATCTATACAAATCCAAAGAGACTTAAAATATATCTGAAATACAGAAGAATGATGAAAAAGGAGGCGTGAAGATATGGCTAAGGTAACGATTATTGTTCCAATATACAAGGTGGAGAAATACCTGCGGAAGTGCTTTGAATCACTGCTGAAGCAGAGTGCAGAAGACTGCACTATTCTAGCAGTGAATGATGGTTCGCCGGATAACTGCGGGGCTATTATTGAAGAATATGTAAAGAAGTACCCGAATCGGATTACGGGCATAAAGAAGGAGAATGGGGGATATGGTTCAGTGCTGCAGCTTGCCATCTCACTGCTGAAGACCCCGTATTTTCTGATCTGCGATCCGGATGACACATTGATGCCAGAGGCAGTGCAGACACTGCTGTCTATTGCAGAACTCAGCAATGCGGACATCAGCATTGGGGCCAAGATGATTGTGCATGAAGAGGATACCGGCAGAGAATATGATCCTTCCTACAATACAGCATTTGCTAAGCTGAAAGCCAATACGGTATATAACAGGGATACGGAAGCATTCAATGATCTGTTCTTCATTGATCCTAGCCCGCACGCAAAGCTGTACAGAAAAGAACTGGCCCAGAAGATTGTGTTTCCTGAGCGGGTAGGCTATACAGACAATCTATTGTTCTATGTTTCACTTCTGAACAGTGACAAGGTTATCTATACGGATAAGCCATTGGCAGAATACCTAGTCAACCGTACCGGGAATACCATGACCGATGTCAGTGTAAAGGCAATGAATGGACAGATTCTTGTCTTCAAGCAGATCATGAATGAAACAAAAGATATCAAAGATATCCCGGATATGTTCTATTACCGCATGTTTGAAAGCTTCAAATTCATGCTGTATCAAAGCAGAAGAGTAGCCGGTGACAGGAAAGACTATGAAGAAGTGCTGGATTATCTTGAGACATATCTGAGCAAGCTGTTGCCATATCAGGATAAGATTAAGCCTTTGTATAAGAAGTATTCTACTGCCGGCTTCATTGAGAAGATGAGAGACGAAGCACTGTTCTGTAGCAAGCGCAGTGCATCTGCGTATGAGGGATTGAAGAAAAAG